>JAFXIM010000024.1 GCA_017533165.1 Eggerthellaceae bacterium | reverse complement strand
TTTGGAGAAGGTAAGCGCCCCTGCCGGGATGGGCGCGGGTGGTTCTGGATCGGCGCTGGGTGCAGATCCATCGCCTGTGGCGCACTTTGATCACAGCGGACGCTAACCTTCTGGTTTGGTCTGTCGACAGCATTTTTGCTGCGGTGGTCAACAGGGATTTGCGGATGAACGTGGCTTTGGGTTAACCATTCTCAGAAATAGCAAAGAGCCGGCTTCGTTGCGAAGCCGGCTCTTGTTACGCAGATCGAGCTGTTGGCGTTGGCGCGCACCCTAAGCTGCCTGAAGCTCAGGAGCGTTTTGGGCGGGCTCATCAGGCTTTCCTCCCTTGCCCTTCTTGCTCAGGATGTACTGGAAGAGGGTGAGAGCTGCGATAATTCCAATGCCGATGAGGTCAGTCATGAGACCGGGGTCCATCATGCAGATGCCGCCTGCGGCGAATAGCACGCGGAAGACGGGGTTAACCTTGCAGAACAGGTTGCCGTTCAGGGCCGTGGCAACACCGAAGAGGCCAACCAAGGAGGTGGCGACCACCTGGGCGATGTTGAGCCAGGTGAAGCTGCCCTCGAGAACCATGATGGGGTTGAAGGCCAGGATGTAGGGGACGATGAAGGCGGCGATTGCGAGCTTGGCTGCGTTGACGCCGGTCTTCATGGGGTCGGACTTGGCGATAGCCGAGCCCGCGTAGGCCGCCAGCGCGACAGGCGGCGTGATGTCGGCCACGATGCCGAAGTAGAACACGAAGAAGTGTGCGGCGACGACCGGGATATCGAGGGCAACCAGGATGGGAGCGCAGGTTGCGGCCATGATGCAGTAGTTCGCCGTGGTGGGAACGCCCATGCCGAGCACGATGCAGGTGAGCATGGTGAGAACCAGACCGAGGACGACGGCGTCGCCAGCGAAGTTGACGATGACGTTGATGAGCGTGGATGCAAGGCCGGTGACGGTGATGCATCCAGCGATGAGGCCTGCCATGGCGCATGCCGCAGCAACGGCGATGCAGTTCTTTGCGCCCGCCTGCAGGGCCTCGAAGGCGGCATAGCCGGCGATCTTAAGGGCAGCCATGAACACAGCGCCAGCGCCTTCGCCCTCTTCGCGGTTGCGGTACTCGGTGAAGAAGAAGTTGATGAAGCCGACGATGAAGGCGCCTACGATGGAGATGGCCGCAGAGTAGGCCATGGTGCGGATGCCGGAGCCGACAAGCCAGACCAGCAGCACGAGCGGGAGGATCAGGTAGCTGTTCTTGATGAGGTAGCTGACCTTCGGGAGCTCGGACATCGGGATGCCCTTGAGGCCGAGCTTCTTCGCCTCGAGGTGGACGGTGATGAAGATGCCCGTGAAGTAGAGCAGCGCCGGGATGATGGCCTTGGCAGCAACCTCGATGTAGGGAATGCCGATGTACTCTGCCATGAGGAAGGCTGCTGCGCCCATGATGGGGGGCATAATCTGGCCGCCCGTGGAGGCCGCGGCCTCAACGGCGCCGGCGAACTCGGGCTTGTAGCCGGTCTTCTTCATCATGGGGATGGTGACGGAGCCCGTGGTGACGGTGTTGCCGACGGAGGAGCCGGACACCATGCCGCACAGTGCGGACGAGATGACGGCCACCTTCGCCGCGCCGCCCGAGGACCAGCCGGCGATGCGGTTGGCGAGCGAGATGAAGAACTCGGCGATGCCGGTGCGCTCGAGGAAGGCGCCGAAGATGATGAAGAGCACGATGTAGGTGTAGCACACGTTGATGGGCGTGCCGATGACGCCCGAGGTGGAGTAGAAGAGCTTGCCCGCCATGTTACGCAGTGCCATGTAGAGCTCGGTACCGTTGGAGAACTGCCAGTAGAGCGCATAGGCGAGCAGGCAGCTCACGACCACCAAGATGGGAACGCCCACGCATCGACGGCAGAGCTCCATGAGCGGCAGCACGCCCAAGATGGCCACCACGATGTGGATGGTCTCGATGCGCGTTGCCAGGCGGATGATGTCCATGGCGTTGAAGGCGAAGTAGAAGAAGGCGCCTGCGCCGATGACCATGAGCAGGATGTCGTACCACGGCATGTGGTTCACGCGTTGGGTGCCCTTGCGCGCGGGGTAGAGGATATAGCCGATGACGATGACCAGGCCGACGAACAGCGACAGGCGCGTCTCGGGAAGGCCGGTGTAGAACAAGGTCATTCCGATGCAGTATACGGAGAAGGCGCACAGAAGGATGGAGAGAACCAGCTTCGGCTTGCCTTCCCAGATGCGCGTGTTGGACTCACGGTCGTACTTGCGCATGATGGTGTCGACATCGGCTTCGGAATCATCTTGGTCTGCAGCGTCGGCAGCAAGCAGGGGCTTTTCAGCGTCGATCTCGGCTGCTTCAACAGCGCTCTTTTTCTTAAAAAAGGCCATTGTTCCCCCTCTCTTAATTACGGGAAAATCGCGACGACGCCATGGGCATCGCCGCGATTTCTAACGGACTATGGAATGTGTCGAGAAGCGGTTTTACTTCGTGTTGACCGTGATGTTCTTTTCTGCGAAGTACTTGGCAGCACCCGGATGGTACGGGACGGAGGTGATGGCAGCGCCCTTCTCGAGGCTGACCTCTGCGTACTTGGCATGGCTGTCGGTGAGGTTTGCAGCGTTGTCGAAGATGTCAGCGGTGAATGCGTAGACATCGGCCTCGGAGACGCTGTCGGCAGCCAGGAGAACTGCGCCGACGGAAACGGTGGTGACGTCGACGTCGATGCCCTTGTAGGTGCCAGCGGGGATGACGGTCTTGACGTAGTAGTCGGAGACCTTCAGCAGCTTCTCAACATGCTCGTCGTCGAGGGCTACGAGGTATGCCTGCTTGGAGGTGGACAGGTCGACGATGGCGGTGGTCGGTGCGCCAGCAACGATGAATGCAGCGTCGATCTTGCCGTCCTTCAGGGAGTTGGCGGAGTCGCCGAAGCTCTCATAGGTCGGGTTGATGTCGGTTTCCTTGAGGTCATATGCGCCAAGGATGTCGATGGCGTTGAAGTACACGCCGGAGCCTGCTGCGCCGATGGAGACGTTCTTGCCCTTGAGGTCGGCAACGGTCTTGATGTCGGGGTTGCAGGTGACGATCTGAACGGACTCGTCATAGAGGTAGCCAACGGTGGAGAAGCACTCGACCGGCTTGCCCTCGAAGAGGTTGGTGCCCTGATATGCATATGCCATGACGTCGGACTGGCAGAATGCGAGCTCTGCGTTGCCGTCTTCCATCTCGAGGACGTTTGCCTGAGAGCCGTTGCCGACGAGCGCGGTAACCTTGATGCCAGCGTTGTTGGTGGCATGCTGGGCGATGACGGAACCAAATGCGTAGTAGGTGCCGGACTCGCCGCCGGTCACGAAGCGAAGCTCGCCGCCGGTGTTAGCCGCGGGGGCCTTCTCCTCGCCGCCTTCTTCTTCCTTGGAGCCGCAGCCGGCGAGCATCATGGTCATGCCAGTTGCAGCGGTCAGGCCGATAAAGCCTCTACGGGTCATTTTCTTCATAAGTCGCTCCCTTCCTTCATTAAAAGCGTTTGCGCGCAAGGCGCCGTCTGCGAAACATGAGGCGTTCGCAATTCGAATGCGGTACGAACGCGTGCATGACGGATCGCAGCGATCGGGCCTCCCAACCCGACTTGCGCGCGAATCACGCAAAAACGACGTAGCGCAACAGTTCCCTTCTCCCAAGGGAAATGCGTGAGAGCAATATTAACATATATATGCAAGTGACGGTGCTAAAGGGGAATGTAAGGCTCTTTAGTTGGCTGGAGTGGTAATTTTTCGCCCGCAGAGAGTGTTTTTTGCAAGCGAAGGCCGCTCGTGCGTTAATCTGAGGGAAATTGAATTCCAGCCGAAAAGAGGGTTCCATGATTGATGAGAAGATGTACGCCCTTGGCGCAGAACCGAGCGCCATTCGCGAGCTGTTCGCCTACGGTCTTGCGCGCAAGGCGGAGATCGGTGCCGACAAGGTGTTCGACTTCAGCATCGGGAATCCGAGCATTCCCGCGCCTGCTTCCGTACGCGAAGCCATCCTCGAGCTTGTCGAGGAGGATCCGGTTTCGCTGCATGGCTATACTCCTGCAGCGGGTGATCCGCGTGTGAGAAAGTCTGTTGCCGAGAGCATCTGCAAGCGTTATGGAGTGGAGGCAAGTCCTAGCAACGTGTACATGACCGCTGGTGCGGCTGCGGGTTTGGCCATCTCCATTAAGGCCGTCACGGTTCCGGGCGATGAGGTCATCGTGATCTCGCCTTATTTCCCCGAGTACAAGACCTGGATTTGCGCAGCTGGTTGCTCCATCGTCGAGGTGCCCGCTCTCGTGCCTTCCTTCCAGATCGACACGGAGGCCGTGGCTGCTGCCATCAACGAGAGGACGAGCGCCATCGTGGTTAACTCGCCCAACAATCCGGTTGGCGCTATCTACACCATGGAGACCTTGCGAGCTTTGGCCGACGTCTTGCGTGCGAAGGAGGTCGAGTTCGGACGAAAGATCTACCTGATCAGCGACGAGCCTTACCGCGAGATTACCTATGGCAAGGAAGTACCCTACATTCCCACCGTGTATGCGCGCACCATCGTGTGCTATTCGTATTCGAAGTCTCTTTCGCTGCCGGGTGAGCGTATCGGCTATGTGTACGTATCGGATCTCATGGACGACGCTGCTCAGGTGTCGGTTGCCGTAGCGGGCGCTGGGCGCGCCCTTGGTTATGTGTGCGCTCCCGTTTCGCTGCAACGCGTGATCGAGAAGTGCCTTTACGAGCCCTCCGATGTGGAGGCCTATGCCGCCAATCGTGCAATCTTGACCGAGGGCCTGGCGAAGATCGGCTATGAATTCGTGGAACCCGACGGCGCCTTCTACCTGTGGGTCAAGGCTCTTGAGGACGATGCACAGGCTTTCTCTGACCGAGCTAAGCAGTTCGAGCTACTCTTGGTGCCTTCTGATAGTTTTGGTGTTGGAGGCTGGGTGCGCATGAGCTACTGCATCGCGCGTGATACCATTGAAAACGCTATGCCGGCGCTTGAGGCGCTCATGGAGAGCTATCGCTAAATGGCAACTGATTGAAGCTGGTTGAGAAGGCCGATTGCTAGAGCCCGGCATTGACCGGGCTTTACCAGGTGGTTTTCGAGCAGGAAAGGAGGCGCTGTGCTGGGGAGCACTATCGTTGAGTATCTCGTGCGCGAGCGCCGTACTCTTTCTGAAGAGCCTTTCAATCTGGTTGATGGTTTGGTCATGGCCACTCTTTCGTACCTGAAGTTCGAGTGCTGCGAAACGCTCAAGGTTACCTCTCCCGAGACCGTGACGCTTCGTGAGGTGATTTCGGGCGCGGCACGCGAGGACCTCTTGCGGCAGGGTTGGATGACCCATTCTGCCTACACGGACTCTTTTTTGGCCGAAGTGGTAGACAGCCCACGATACCGCGACATCAAGGTGTGCCTGTATGCTGACGAGCATGTAGACAATGCGGAGAAGCAGTTCTCGGCGGTCACCTTCTTGCCTGGGGACGGGCGTGCTTACCTGGTGTTCCGTGGAACAGACGGCACCATGGTTGGTTGGAAGGAAAACTTCAACATTGTGTTTCGAGAGTTCACTCCGGCGCAGCTTACGGGCGTTTCCTATGCCAGCGGAGTTGCCTCGGCGTTTGACGAGCGTCTTGTTCTCATTGGTCACTCCAAAGGCGGAAGCCACGCGCAGTATGCGGCGCTTTGCGTTCCCGACAAAGTGTTCGATCGCGTCGATATGACCATTAACTTCGACGGTCCTTCTTTCTTGGGTGATCCGTCTCCGCGCGTGAACGATCCGCGCTACGTTGAGAACTTCCACAAGATCGTGCCTGAGGGGTCGCTGTTCGGCCTCTTGCTTGAACAGGGCGACAACTACCGCGTGATCATGGCCAACCCTGCAGCGGGACGCCAGCACGAGCCTTTTTCCTGGATCATTGAGGGCGATGACTTTCATTACGTCAAGGATTTGCGCAAGCGCGCTAAGTTCATCGGGTCGACGCTCAACGCCTGGCTTAAGCTGCGAACTATCGAAGAGCGTGAGATGTTTATCGACAACATCTATGACTTGCTGAAGACCACTGACGCACAGACTATCTTCGACTTACGTGAGCGCTTAGCTTCCAACTTGATCATCGTTGCAACGGCGGCTCGCGAACTTGATCCTGAAACGAGGGAATTCATCTCTGCCACCATGAAGGAACTTGGCGTTGCCGTACGTCAGGAGAGGCGTCGCACGAGGCAGGAGCGCAAGCGTGAACGTGCTGAGAAGAGAAAGTACGTGCGGATTGACGGCCCCTCGAGCGAGGGAAAACCGATCGACTAGCTTTTGCTGAGCTGCGGTCTCGCGGTTGGCGAGGGCTTAAGCCCTTCCGCGCTTGATGTCCCACAGGTCGCGCAGGTCGGCGTCTTCCGGCCAGTCTTCGTTGAGATATTCTCCCAGCCTTCGTGCTGCCGCCAAGGCTGCTTCGTCCTGATCTGCAGGAACTTCGTCGGTGTTGTTTGAGA
>JAFXIM010000023.1 GCA_017533165.1 Eggerthellaceae bacterium | reverse complement strand
GTCGTTGCCGCGATTCTGCTGGTGATACGTAGCTCTCAAGTTCGAAATGCGATTGTTATCGGAAGCGCTGTCGTGATTGGCGCTGTGTCTATCTGGATGGCAGCTGCCAACATGGGCACGCAACCGGTATTCTTTGCGTTCTCGTCTACGATTGTTGATGGCTTGTGCACGGTGCTTGGCATAGCCATTGCAGTCGTAGTGCTTGCTTACAGCGTAAAGTACAAGAATCTTTGGGCAGGTGCGCTTGCACTGATTCAGATGATTCTTGCCCTGGTGCTCGAGCTTAAGTTCGCCCACGGCGTGCATGTTGACCATGGCCTGTATTTCGATTCGCTGTCATTGCTCATGGCGCTCATCATCGGCGTGATCGGATCGGGTATCTGCGTGTATGCGCTCGGGTATATGGAGGACTTTCAGCACCACGAGCCCGAAGGCGCCAAGGATCGCAGGCCTTTGTTCTTTGCCCTTATGTTCGCTTTCTTGTCTGCAATGTACGTTATTGTCTTTGCTGACAATATGCTTTGGATGTTCACGGGCTGGGAGATTACTACGCTGTGCTCGTTCCTCCTCATCGGCTTTACGAAGACGGAGGAAGCTATTGCAAACTCCTTCCGTCAAATCATCATGAATCTTGCGGGCGGCATTGCTTTCGTTGTCGCACTGTTTATCTGCGTCGTTGAGATTGGCACCTTGTCCTTCACCGACTTTTTGGCCTATGGCGTTGCTCACCCCGAGTTGGTGGCGCTTGCGGTTACCGCTCTCGCTTTCGCAGGTATTACCAAGGCTGCTCAGATGCCCTTCCATACCTGGCTTCTGGGTGCCATGGTTGCCCCAACCCCCACGAGCGCCCTTCTCCATTCTTCCACCATGGTGAAGGCTGGCGTGTTCATGCTAATCAAGCTTGCTCCAGTTATGCTGGTTTGCCCCGTACCCTCCATCATGGTTATGCTGGTCGGATCCATCACTTTCATGTTGTGCTCCTTCCTCGCGATTTCCCAATCGAATGCCAAGCGCGTACGTGCGTACTCGACTATCGCCAACCTGGGACTGATCACTGCATGCGCGGGTGTTGGCACGGAGGAGGCCGTTTGGGCTGCTACGTTCCTCGTGCTGTTCCATGCAGTTGCAAAGAGCCTTCTGTTCCTTTGCGTTGGTACTGCCGAGCATCACATCGGTAGCCGTGATATCGAGGACATGGATCTTCTCTTCGAGCGCATGCCGCGACTCGCACGTTTTATGATGCTCGGTATCATGTGCATGTTTATCGCTCCCTTTGGCATGCTGGTTGCTAAGTGGGCGACGCTCGTTTCCTTTGTTGAAATGAATCAGATCGTACTTATAGTCATTCTTGCGTTCGGCTCTGCTGCTACCTTTATGTTCTGGGCTAAGTGGCTGGGTAAGCTTGCCGGAATTGCTGGTCAGCCTGAGAACGTGGAGCTTACCGTGCATAGGAGCGAATGGGGCGCCATACTGCTTATGGCTTGGGTGCTGATCGCCTGCTGCGTGCTGCTTCCCTTTGCCTCTGCTTATCTGGTCGAACCTTACATCTATTACGTCTACGGTTCGCTTGGGCAGAACATTTCAAGCGACAACTTGTGGATTGCAAGCATCTGCGCTGGTCTTGTGAGCGTGGTTCTCTTTGCGGGCATGGGGAAGAGCAAGGCCAAGAAGGTTGATGTCTACCTCGCGGGCGTTGGTCAGGATCATGAAGCGCGTACCTTCACCAACTCTTTGTCCGGTACTACGCAAGCTACGGCTCGAAATTGGTACATGACCGATGTGTTTGGTGAGAAGCGCATCGCTCCATTAGGTGTTATCTGCAATTCGGTAATCATGGTTGCGGCGTTTGTTCTCGCGTTCGTCGGCGTGCCGATGATGTTCTAGGAAAGGATGTGATTTGATATGACCATTCTCACTACGCTCATCGGAACGCTCCTCTTTGCCATCTTAGCTCCGATTCTTGGTTGCCTCCTTTCGGGACTCGACCGTATCATTTCCGCGCGTATGCAGGGTCGCGTCGGCCCGCCGCTCTTGCAGCCCTACTACGACGTTCGCAAGCTCTTTGAGAAGGAGAACGCTTCGGTAAATTCCGCTGAATGGACGTATGTAGTCGGTTCCTTTGTGTTTGCATGCTTGGCCGGAGGAATTTTCTTCAGCGGTGGCAACCTGCTCACGTGCGTGTTCGTCATTACGCTATCCAGCCTATTCTTCATCGTGGCTGCTTATAGCTCCCGTTCGCCCTATGCAGAGGTCGGCGCACATCGTGAAACCTTGCAGGTAATGTCCTACGAGCCCATGGTCATCCTCATGGCGGTTGCGTTCTACATGGCTAGCGGGTCCTTTGACGTGAAGGCTGTATTCTTCCAGGATGCGCCCGTGATCACCGTCATCTGGCTTGCGTTCTTGGGCTTGCTGTTCATCCTCACCATCAAGCTTCGCAAGTCTCCGTTTGACCTGTCCATGTCTCATCATGCGCATCAGGAGCTCGTTCGTGGTGTCACGACTGAAATGAGCGGTCGCACTCTCGGTCTGGTTGAGGTAATGCACTGGTGTGAGAACATTCTGTTCATGGGCTGGGTGGGTATGTTCTTTGTCTGGGCAAACCCCTTGTCCCTGATTTTGGCAGTTGTGGTAATACTTGCCGTCTACTTCCTTGAGATCTGGATTGACAACAACTTCGCCCGTGTGAAGTGGCAGTTTATGTTGAAGGGCGCCTGGTTGGTGGCCCTTCTTGCCGGCGGACTCAACATTGCTGTTCTCGCATTTTTGTAAGGAGGGATGACTGTGGCTTTTGCTTCGAAATCACCGTGGGTCATCCACTATGACGGTTCCAGCTGCAATGGCTGTGACATTGAAGTTCTGGCGACCCTGTGCCCCGGATATGACGGCGAACGTTTCGGCGTTATCAACACCGGCAACCCCAAGCACGCTGACATTTTCCTGGTAACGGGAAGCGTGAATGAGCAGAACATCGAGGTCGTGAAGGAGATTTACGACCAGATGCTTGAACCTAAGGTGGTTGTTGCCTGCGGCATCTGCGCATGCACCGGAGGCATCTTCAAGGATTGTTATAACGTTATCGGCGGCGTAGATAAGGCTATCCCCGTTGATGTGTACGCCCCGGGATGCGCAGTTCGCCCCGAGACCATCATTGACGCCATTGTTGCTGGCGTTGCGGTTCTCGACGAGAAATCGAAGAACATGAAGATGAAGAAGAAGGGTGCGTAGAATGAGTTTTCAGACCGTATACTCAACTGTCGCGCTTTGCGATATCGAGGCTTTGGCCAAGCAGAAGAAAGCTGATGGTTGGCGCTATATTCAGACTTTGGCAGTCAACACCGAGCAGGGTATCGACCTTCTCTACAGCTTTATGAAAGACGATGTTCTTGAAAACGTGACCATCAAAGCCCTTGATGGGGAAGCGGTTGTCCCCTCTATTACCGGGAGCTATCTTGCCGCGTTCGTGTTCGAAAACGAGATTCACGATTTGTTCGGCGTGAGCATCTCCAATATAGCGATTGATTTCAAGGGCAATTTCTATCGCGTATCTCAAAAGGATCCAATGACCATCGTGTCACCAGAAAAGCTTGCAGCGCGAGAAAAGGCTGCCAAGATCGCGGCTGCCAAGGCCGCCAAGGAAAAGGCGGCACGTGAGAAGGCCGCGCAGGCTGACGCGCCCGCAAAGGACGCTGATGCGGAGCTGGAGGCTAAACTCGCCGCAATGGGTCCTGAAAAGGCTGCAAAGGTTCGAGCAGCCATGGAGGCGAAAGCTAAGAAGGCAGCTCGTGAGGCAAGCGAAAGGAAGGGTGAGTAAGCATGGGTAAGGCGACCGTCATTCCCTTCGGGCCTCAGCATCCTGTTTTGCCCGAGCCGCTTCACCTTGACCTTGTTGTCGAGGATGAGAAGGTCATTGAGGCCATCCCTCAGATCGGCTTCATTCATCGAGGTCTTGAGAAGTTGGTCGAGACGCGTGACTACAATCAGTTTATATATGTTGCCGAGCGCATTTGCGGTATCTGCGCTATGGGCCACTCCCTCGGTTACGCCGAGACCATAGAAAGGCTCATGGGTGTGGAGGTTCCTAAGCGCGCCGAGTACCTTCGCGTCATTTGGCACGAACTTTCACGTATTCATTCTCACCTCCTTTGGCTTGGCCTTGCTGCAGATGCCTTCGGCTTTGAGAGCATGTTCATGCACTGCTGGCGTTTGCGCGAGCGCGTGCTTGATATTTTTGAGAAGACCACCGGCGGTCGCGTGATTCTCTCGGTTGTCAGGGTTGGCGGAGTAGCTCGCGATATCGATGATGCCATGATGAGGGAAATCGTCAGAGTGCTTGACGGCTTGTCTTCGGATTACTCGAAGATCATGAACACTATTTTGACCGATACTTCGGTTAAAAACCGTACGGTTGGCGTTGGTCACTTGAGCTTTGAGGAAGCCACGGCCTTGAGCATGGTTGGTCCTTTTGCTCGCGCCTCCAACGTCAACTACGATGTGAGGTCTTTCCGTAACGGTGCCTATGGCGAGCTTTCGGAGTTTGAGCCCGTTCTTGACTCCCAAGGCGACTGCTACGCTCGTATTAAGGTTCGCTGCCTAGAGGTTCTGCAGTCCATTGCCATCATCAAGGAGCTTGCTTCTAAGATGCCTTCAGGTGATATCGCGGTTACGGTCAAGGGAGCCCCTGCTGATGGAGCTGAGGCTTGCAACGTTCTTGAGCAACCTCGCGGCGAATGCTACTACTACGCACGCGGCAATGGCAGCAAGAATCTTGAGCGCATGCGCATGAGAACACCCACCTCACAAAACCTCGCAGGTATGGTTAAGGCCCTCGAGGGCTGCGACCTTGCCGATGTCAACATGATCATCTTGACCATCGACCCCTGCATCAGCTGCACGGAAAGGTAGGGGATTATGGGAAGCTTTAAACTGGGCGGTATGACCTTTGGCTCTCTGTTCAAGAAGCCCGAGACCGTAATGTATCCCGCAGTGGTCAAACCTCAGCCGGTTGGCTTGCGTGGAAGCATCGATATCGAGGTGGACAAGTGCATTCTGTGCGGAATCTGCCAAAAGACCTGTCCTTGTAATGCTATTTCGGTAGACAAGAAGGAACGTACCTGGGTGATTAACCGATACTCTTGTATTCAATGCAACATGTGCGTCAACGCTTGTCCAAAATCCTGCCTTTCCTGTCTACCTCAATATCCAAAGGCGGTTGCGAGCATTGAGAGCGACAGTTACCTAGTCCCCGAACAGGCATAAGCGACGCAAGCATCCCTTTATGCCCAGTGATCGCTAGCCCGTTCACGGCAGCTTGCCAATTAACGTGAAGATACTGGTAGTTTCGGTCGAGCACGCTGTTTGCTGATACAATATAATTTCACGGAATTTCTTCCGGACCCTACGGGGTCCGGTTTTATTGGAGGTAGCATCATATGGGTCTAGAAGGGACCAAACAGGCTTCGTACAGACCGGAAGTAGAGGCATCTAACAAGATCCTCACTATTCCTAACGTCATTTCCTTTGCCCGTTTGTGCCTAGTCCCCGTGTATTTTGTGCTTTTGCTCAAGGGCTACGACATTTATGCCGCGCTCGTATTCGCTGTCGCGGCGGGTACCGATTTTGTCGATGGTCAGATTGCCCGCAGAACCAACTCGGTCTCTAAGCTAGGTCAGCTTCTTGACCCCGCCGTTGATCGCATTCTCATGATTACCGGCGTCATCGGGCTGTGCTTGGTCGATCGTGTCCCGCTTTGGACCGTTCTCCTCATCATTGCTCGGGATCTTTATCTTCTGTATGGCGGCACGGTTCTTACCTTCAAATATCATACGCGTGTGCCCGTCGTGTTTGCCGGCAAGGTTGCAACTACGCTGTTGTTCATTGGCTTTGCTTTGCTTTTGGTCAATGTTCCCCAGGTTGCCGGCCTTGGCTTGGCTGAGCTCACTTGGCTTCCTGGCTTTGGTTCTCAGCCATGGAGTATAGGCATTTGGTTCGTGTATGCCGGGTTGTTTATCTCCATCTTCACTACTGCCCATTACATTTACAGCGCAAAGGCGCTCGTAAATGGCATTAAGGCTTCACGCGAGGCGTAAAGATGATTCAGAGAAGGGGTCATAACGGGACTCAGGGAGACTCTTCGCCGCGACAGCGACGATCTTCGGCCGCACGTTCCCAGGCGCCCTCTCAAGCATCGCGGGCAGCTTCGACTCCGCGTGCTTCTCGAGACGCTCGTGACTCCCGTGCGACATCGCGTTCTTCTGCTGATCGGAAATCTCGTAGCTTTGCCGAGTCCCAGAGATTGCACTATTCGTCGTTTGATGAGCAAGCCTCGTCCGCGCGACCTCGTCGAAACCAAAGCCCTCAAGGATCCCATGCGCGTCCTCGAAAGGATCGAAAAGCTGGCACTTTGCCTGATCGTTCGCTTGCCGTAAGCGCTCGTGGTGAGAAGACCTTGGGTGCTGTCAGCATAGAGTCAAGGGACAGGGGACGCTCTTCCCGTTCGTCTTCTCGTCAGACGTCTCGGAATCGCGGTAATAAAGGGGTACTGGGCTTTATTGCCGGCATCTTCCTCGGCTTATTCGGCGCCATATTCGGTTTGATACGCAAGAGCAAGATCCTCACCGTTGTATGTCTGCTTGTTGTCTTGATCGCGAGCGGAATGTTTGTCGACAACCTCATCAATGGCAAGAAGATCTACAGCGGTATTTATGTTGGTGACGTCGACCTATCCGGCTTGACGGTTGATGAAGCTGAAGACCTTATTTTCGAGCGGTATTCCGAGCAGCTTCAGGGTACGCGCATCGTGGTGTTTGCTAACGAGCAGGCATCTGCCGGAGATGTCGAGGAGATGATCGCTCAGCAGGAGGCTTTGGCGGAGCAGCTTTCCGTCGAGGAGGCACGTGAGAGCATCCAGCTGTGGGTGGTTACGGCCGACTCTCTTGCCGCAAGCGTGCCCGCATATGATCTAGCCTCCGAAGCTTACCAAATGGGTAGGGAAACCGGCGGTATCTTCCTTAGATTGAAATCTCTGGCATTCGATTCGGTTATCGAACCTTACGCCTCTTATGACGACCAGGCGCTTGAGGCTCTTTGCAACGAAATCGATCTTACCTTGGGGGACCCGAGAGTTGACTGGGGAGTAGTGATTTCCGAGGGTCAGGCAAGTCTGGTCGAAGGCCACGATGGCTACATGGTGAATCGTGATAACTTCCGCAAGCTTCTCGATGATTCCTTCCTCACGTCGAACGAGCTCGAGGTTTCTTTCATTGCGCAATTAGAGTTTGCACCTATTCGAATCACGCAGGAACAAGCGCAAACCGCGGTGGATTACACCAACGGCATCCTTGCCAAAGAGGTTAGCTTCGCTTATGGGGATCAATCATGGCAGGTTCCGCGTGAGACACTTGGCACTTGGATCACTACTGAGGTTATCACCGAAAGACGTTCTCACAAACTTAACGTTCTGCTCGATCCCGCCATCGTTAAACCTCAAATCTTTTTGAACATGCAGGAGGCCCTTCGTGGCCTAAAGACGGTTGTTCAAATGGAGGAGAAGGACGGGAACATTACCGTTATCACAGACGGTACGGTAGAGGTCCCGCAGCTTGATGACGCTGTTTATACGCTCGATAAAGCCTTGTTTACGGCATACCGTGATAACGCTAACGTAAAGCCTGCTGATGATTCCGATGCCAATAAGGAGATTAACGCCGAGATCAGCGAAAGCGGCTCGAGTCTTGTAGTAAGCATTCAGAACGGCTTGGCGCCGCAATCTATGAGCTTCGATGAGGCCTTGGAACTTGGCGTGGTGTCTGAGATATCCACCTATACAACTGAGTACGTTAACTCTGCATCAACCGAGAATCGTCGCCATAACATTCACCTTGCGGCAGATAAGATCTCAGGCTCGATCGTCAAAGCGAACGGGGGTCGTTGGTCATTTAACGAGCGCGTGGGCGAGGCAACTGCTGAAGCAGGTTTCTTGGGTGCAGGAGCCATTGTGAGCGGCGAGCTCAATGACGCCGTAGGTGGCGGTATTTGCCAGGTGGCCACCACTGTATTCAACTCGGTATACGAAAGCGGCTTCCCGGTAGTTACGCGCCATAACCACACGCTCTACATTGCAAGTGATCCCGCGGGCAGGGATGCTGCCATTGCATATCCCTATATGGACCTTATCTGGGAGAACGACTCGCATTCGGATGTTTTAATACTCTGTACATACACCGATTCCAGCCTTACTGTTAAACTCTATGGAGTTGATCCAGGATACGAGGTCTCTAGCAAGGAAGGCGAGTGGGAAGACGGCGAGGAATTCGAATCGAAGACCATAGTCGACGAAACGCTCAAGCCTGGCACTTCTCGTGTTGAAACTGCGGGGAGAAACGGCAAGAAGATCACCGTTTATCGCACGGTAACCGACTCTGCAGGGCAAATTCTTCATGAAGATAGCTTCAAGTCGGTATATCAGCCGGTAAACGAGGTCATCATTGCCGGACCAGAAGTTCCCGAAGAAGAGAAGAAGGAATCGGAGCAAACCGAGGGTAGCTAAGAGTATGCTTGTGTCTTGGCTCGATTAGCTTACGCGGCCACAGCGGAAGACGTGGCAAATTGGAGACAAAGGGGTCTTCTGTGTATTTCCAGCCTGAAATTGAAACAATGCCCCATGAGCAGCTCGAGGCTTTGCAACTCGAGCGCATGAGGGAAACTCTCAGAAACGCCTATGAGAACGTTGAGTTCTATAAGAACAGCTTTGATGCTGCTGGCGTTACTCCCGATGATCTTACTTGCTTGGAAGATATTGCCAAGTTCCCGTTTGTGGTCAAGCAGAACATGCGCGATGCCTATCCTTACGGCTTGTTCGCTCGCCCCATCAAGGAAGTCGCTCGCATTCACGCCTCCTCTGGCACCACCGGTCAGGCAACGGTCGTTGGCCACAGCGCTTCCGACCTTAAGAACTGGGGCGAATGCTTTGCTCGCGGTATAGCCATGGTTGGCGGTTCCGATGAATCTACCGTTCAAGTTTCCTACGGTTACGGTCTTTTCACGGGCGGTCTCGGTGCGCATGCCGGCGCAGAGGCAATCGGCGCTAACGTTATTCCCACTTCTTCCGGAAATACCAAGCGTCAGGTTCAGATGATGAAAGACTGCGGCACGGATATTCTCTGCTGCACGCCCTCTTATGCTCTCCTTATTGCAGATACGGCGATCGAGATGGGGTATGACCCCGTCAAGGACTTTAAGCTTTCTGCTGGTATTTTTGGCGCTGAACCCTGCTCCGACTCCATGCGTGAGGACATCGCCACCAAGCTCGGAATCCAGTATTGCGACGTTTACGGCCTTTCTGAGATCATGGGCCCAGGTGTCGCCATGGAATGCGCTGAGCGCAAGGGCCTGCATATCGCCGAGGATCATTTCTTCTGCGAGATCATTAATCCTGAAACCCTTCAGCCCGTTGAGCTTGGAGAGTGGGGCGAACTCGTTATCACTACGCTTACACGTGAAGTCTGCCCCATGGTGCGCTACCGTACACGCGATATCACCCGTCTCATTGCCGAGCCCTGTGCCTGCGGTCGCACTCACTATAAGATTGACCAGCTGCGTGGCCGTACCGACGACATGCTCATTATTCGCGGCGTGAACGTGTTCCCGTCTCAGATCGAGCAGGTTTGCGTGAGCTTCCCTGAGATTACCGCCCACTACGAGCTCCACCTTACCACCGTCAACGGCATGGATCAGATCGAGCTTAGGGTGGAAACCGTGCCTGAGTTCCCGATTGACCAGGTGCGCAAGCTTGAGGACCTTAGGTCCCGCCTTGCCGCAGAGCTTAAGAGCAATCTGCAGGTCAACGTTAAGATCACCTTCTGCGAACCCCACGCTATCCAGCGTTCGGAGGGTAAGGCGAAGCGTGTGTACGACAAGCGAGAAGGGAAGAACTAACATGATTATGCAGCTTACCGTTTTCCTTCAAAACGAGAAGGGCCGCCTAGCTTCCGCAACCCGAACTCTTGCAGAGGCTGGTATCAATATGCATGCAATGTTCGTTGCAGACACTCAGGACTTCGGCATTGTGCGCATCTTCTGCGATTCTCCTGATAAGGCGGCTAAGGTACTCGCCGAGTCCGGTTATCGGGCAAGTCTCACTCCGGTAATCGCTGTCCGCGTTCCTAACGAGGTTGGGGGACTTTCTAAGCTCCTCGAGTTCTGTGATGAGCAGGATATGAATATCGAGTACGCTTACTGCTTCTGCGTGAACAGCGACCTTGCCATCAACGTGCTTAAGGTAGAGGGCGAAGGTATCGAGGCCAAGCTTGTAGAGGCTGGGTTCACTACGGTTGAGCCTGAAGAGATCTATGTCGCTTAGTCGGACGGTCAACATATTTGCTTTTGAGCGCGTGTGCCATACGGTGCGCGCGCTCATGTTCGGTGCCCTCCTGGCACTGTGCTTGTCTGTGCCCCTTCTTCCGGGGAAAGCGCATGCTGACGTGCTTGACACCGATGTTCTTGCGGGCATTAGCGTGGAGCAGCGCGGTGTTTCTCCTGCGCTTTGCCCAAACATTAGCGCATCAAGCGCTATCCTCATTGACGAAGAGGGGCGGGTTCTATTCGAACGTAACGTCGACCAGCAGCAGCACATCGCTTCGGTTACTAAAATAATGACTGCCATCGTTGCGTTAGAGGGTTTTCCGCTCGACACACCTATTACCGTTACGGAGGAAGCTGCCAAGATTGGCGAATCGAGCGCTGGATTGCAACAGGGTGACACCATGACCCTCGATACCGCACTCCACGGACTGCTCATCTCGTCGGGTAACGATGCTGCAATTTCTATTTCCGATACCCTAGGCGGCTTGCTTCGCGCTACAGGCGGTATAGCACCTGAAGGCTACGAGCTGCCAAGTATTCAGATCACTGAAGGTATGAGCAATACCGACATCTTCGTTGCGGTGATGAACGCCAAAGCTGCACAACTTGGGATGAATGACAGTCTGTTTGCTAATCCTCATGGCCTTGACACCGGTTCCTACGACAAGGAGATGTACAGCACGGCTCGTGATGTCGCGAATATGGCCGCTTATGCCATGAAAAACGAAACTTTTAGAGCAATCGTGGCCCAGGAAGGATACATCCTCAACATCAACCATGCTGACGGCACTCCGGGAACCATTGAGCTTAAGTCAACCGACATGCTTATCGGAAAGTACGACGGAGCCTGTGGTGTTAAGACCGGCTATACCGAGCAGGCTGGTCAGTGCTTTGCGGGTGCGTGCAGCCGTGACGGTTACGACATCTACGCCATCGTTCTTAACTGCGCTTCCGTGGAACAGCGTTTTGACGACGCCAAGCAGCTGTATAACTGGTATTACAACAACTGCGTCACATATTCGCTTGCTAATAGCGATGTGGTTGCACCCGTCAATCTTAATGGAGAGACGCTCGAGGCACCCATCGTGGCTGAGGTCGCTCATCATTCGTGGCTCGACAAAACCGTCCAAGCTACTATTGCTGATCCAAAGCAGAGCATTGATGTGTTCGCCTTTGACGGAAACATCAGTCAGGAATTCAAGTTGGATGACGTTTCTGGCAACGTGAGCGTTGGTCAAAAGCTTGGAACTATTTCTTATTACCAGCACAACGAGCACATTGCTACAGTCGATGTAGTGGCAGCTGAGAACGTTGCCGCGCCCGGCATAATTGAAAACCTCAAGATTGCGTGGGAACGCCTTTGGCTTAACATCAAAGGAGAGCCTACGCATGCCGAGTCGGTTATCCTGAACGAAACGCCTTTGATATACAACAGGATGCCTTCGAGCGCCTTGTAGGAACTAATAGACGAGAAGGGAAGTGCTTGTATGGCTCAAACATGCCCTGTCTGCATGAACGAAGTTCCCAACAGTCTGGGATCTTGCCCCTCCTGTGGATATAAGCTTTTGGGTTCAACCCAGGCTTTTGATCCTATACAGCTTGAGGCCGACGCTCCGGTCCAAGGAGACGTAACGAGTGCTCAGGCCATTCTCAAAATCGTTCGTGGACCGCAGAAGGGCCTGTCATATACGCTCTCGGAAGAATCGTATGATCTTGGCCGCAGCCCGCATTGCTCGGTCTTCTTAAACGATATGACGGTTTCGCGCTTGCATGCCTTTATCGTCAAGGATGGATGTAGTTACCTCATTCGTGATAACCATTCCTATAACGGTGTCTGGGTTAACAACGTGAACGTTGAGTCAAAGGTCTTGGAGCACGGCGATTTCATTCAAATCGGTACATTCTGCCTTCGATACGAAGAGTCAAGGTAGTCACTTTTGCGTGGTCTTACTGCGAGGTAGGGCTTTTGGAGGAGGTATAACATGGAGTTAATGTCTGGCAATGAGGCAATAGCTCAAGGAGCGTGGGAGGCAGGCGCTAGCGTTGGCGTTGCCTACCCTGGCACTCCTTCCACAGAAACCATGGAGGCGTTCGCCTGCAAGGAGGGCGTATATGCCGAGTGGTGCACTAATGAGAAGGTTGCCCTAGAGGTTGGCGTGGGTGCTTCGGCTGGTGGAGCACGTGTTCTTGCTACCATGAAGCACGTCGGTGTCAACGTGGCTGCCGATCCCTTGTTTACTGCTGCTTATACGGGCGTTGGAGGCGGTCTTGTCTTGCTTGCCGCTGACGATCCTGGTATGCATTCGTCTCAAAACGAGCAGGATTCTCATTACTTTGGCAAAGCTGCTCATATTCCCGTTTTAGATCCGTCCGATTCCGCTGAATGCCTTGAATACACGAAACGTGCTTATGAACTTTCCGAGCAGTTTGACGTTCCCGTGATCATTCGTTCGAGCGTTCGTGTTTCTCATACGAAGACCCCTGTTGAGCGCGGTGAGCGCATAGACTATAGCCCCAAGCCTTACGAGAAGAACATCGCCAAGTGGGTTATGATGCCCGCTTTTGCCAAGCCCCGTAGGAAGGTTCAGCTTGAGCGTATTTCAAAGCTGGAGCTGTTCGCGGAATCCTGCGAGCTTAACCAGGTATTCGATGGCGAAGGTAAGATCGGCGTTATCTGCGCTGGCTCTGCTTATCAGCATGTAGCTGAGGCCCTCCCCGAAGCTTCTATCCTGAAGCTTGGAATGACCTACCCTCTTCCCAAGAACATGATCAGGAGTTTCGCCTCAAGTGTTGAGCGCCTTTATGTTGTCGAAGAGGGATCGGAATTCCTGTCCGAGTCGGTTCGTGCCTGTGGCGTAGACCTTGATGAGCTCGAAAATCCTATCCCAGCTGATGGCGAGCTAACTCCTGGGATTATCCGTTCCTGCTTTGGCCTCGGTCAGTTTGATCATGCTGAACCTCGCACTGACCTGCCCGGTCGCCCTCCGGCTCTGTGTCCCGGCTGCCCGCATCGCGTTGTCTTCAAGGAGCTTTCGCGCATTCGTGCCATCGTAACCGGTGACATCGGTTGCTATACTTTGGCCGCGCTTCCTCCGCTTTCCGCCATGGATACCTGCGTAGACATGGGAGCATCCATCTCCATGGCGCATGGCATGGAGATTGCTATGGCCGATGTGGATCACAGACCCATTGTTGGCGTCATTGGCGATTCCACTTGTGGTCATTCTGGTCTGAGCTCACTTGTGTCTACGGTATACAACTGCGGTTCAGGTACCGTTTGCATTCTTGACAACCGTACCACCGCCATGACCGGACATCAGGGCAACCCCTTTAACGGCGTAACCCTTCAAAAGCGTCCGAGTCGTGAGCTTGATCTTGAGAGCGTGGTTCGCTCCCTCGGCGTTGAGGATGTTCGCGTTCTTGACCCCAATGACGTAGCGAGCGTTCGTGCTAACCTCAAAGACGCCACCACAAGCGATCAGCTGAGCGTTCTTATCTTCAAGAGCCCGTGTATCCTTCTCGATAAATCCAAGAAACCTGTGTACGAGGTTAATAGCAAGTGCACAGCATGCGGAGTTTGCTCCACCCTTGGTTGCCCCGCCATTTCCCGCGATCCTGAGCACGGCATTGCCAGCATTGATGCAAGCATGTGCGTAGGCTGCGGTCAGTGCGCTCAGTATTGCCGTCTCGACGCTATCGTGAAGCAGTAAGGAGAAGAGCCATGACAAACAAGACCACTACGGTTCTTTTGTGCGGCGTAGGTGGCCAGGGAACCATTCTTGCAGCTGACCTTCTTGCACGTGCTTGCCTAGGTGCGGGCCTTGATGTCAAGGTTTCTGAAATTCACGGTATGTCTCAGCGTGGCGGCTCTGTCACCACGGTCGTGCGTTTTGGCGATGAGGTTCAGTCCATGGTTGCTGACCTTGGCAATGCAGACTGCATCGTATCCTTTGAGACCACGGAAGCGCTCCGCAACCTGCCTTTCCTTGCCGCTGATGGCTCTATGATAGTGAATGATCTCGC
>JAFXIM010000212.1 GCA_017533165.1 Eggerthellaceae bacterium | reverse complement strand
TCCGGCGTGGCGTCGGGCGGCAGCGTCTTCGAGGCGGTGCGCCTCTTGCCCGTGTCGGGATCGGTGCCCGCGTATGCCCTGATCAGGTAGCCGCCCGTTCGCTTGTCGGTCGTTATGCTCGCCAAGTTTCCTCCTAAGCCCTTCTCGCGCGGAACCTCGCCCGCCAGTAGTAGTAGATCCCGTGGACCGCCGCGCTCCGCAGGTGGTCGTTGCTGCATTTGGCGCTGTCGCCCCACACCTCGTAGCCCTTCGCCATCTGCTTCTTGAGGTGGCTGAGGTTTCCCCGGCGGTTGGGGTTGAGCACCTTGTCGCTCGTCTGGATGACGACGTTCTCACCTTTGAGGGCGGAGTGCAGGTAGCCGCATAGGTACGGCGTTTGGAACGTGTACGCGCTCTGCCGCTCCTGGTAGGTCACGAAGCCCTCTATGACGATGCACTCGTGCGGTTTGTCTGCGGCGAAGTCGATGATCTGACGTGCGATGTTCTCCGCCCGCTCCATGAGGGCGGCCTGGTCGATCTTGACCGCCTCCTTGTACGTGAGGGACTTGCAGCAGATGATGCGGCGCTCGTCCATGTAGACGATGCCCGTGTTGGACGTGCCCGGGTCTATCGCGATGATGCTCATAGCCAGTTCACCCTCAGAAAGTCGTTGCGCATCTCGGCGGCCTCCTGCCACGTGTCGGCGTAGAAGTCGTCGAGGGGGTTGTGGCGCTGCCAGATCGCCTTGAGGTCGATGTGGTTGATGTCGAGGCTCTCGTCGGTGCGGGGGTTCACGACGTGGGCGATCGAGGGGTCGTACATGATCGCCATGCGCGAGAGCGTCGCCCACATGTTGTTGTCGAAGCGGAACTCGCGCGCCATGGTGATGCTCATGCCCTGCATCTGCGCGATGATGAAGATGTCGCCGCGGCGCACCGGGGCCATGTAGGCGACCACGGGAAGGCCGCGCCTGTCGCGCACGACCGCGCCGTTCCTGCGCTTGTAGACCCAGCGGGAGCGGTTGCGCGCCTCCTTGCGCAGCAGGCGGCACAGGCTGTGCCAGGTCCTGCGGTTCTTGCGCGCCCAGAGGCTGGCAGCATCGGCGTAGTCCTCGGCGGAGCGCGCCTGCATGGCGTCAGACTTGGCTATGGCGAAGCGTTCGCTCATTTCACAAGCTCCCCTTTCGAAAGGATCTCGATGGCGGCGAGGACCACGACGGACGTGACGATCCCGGCGATTGCCGGCACGACGCCCGCCTCTCCCCAGGTGATGATCGCGAAGGTCGCCACGGCGGCCGCGAGGCCGAGCCGCTCCTCTCCTTTTGAGAAGCGCGGGGGTTGTGATACCATGGCGTTGCTTTTACGCGCGCGCCCATTGCTTTGGTCGGCTGGGCGCGTTTTCTTTTCATGCTGCATCTTCATCGTCCTTTCTCTTCTTGGATCTTCTCGCCCTCATGTCCATGAGGACCGCTCTCCGGCATCCTTCTGCCAGCAGCTTCTGGTCAATCGTTCCGCGAGCGACGACGGTGCCGTACTCGCATCTGAAAACTTGCTCTTCCTTCAAACGGGTCACCTCCTTCCTTTGTTAAGTAGCTGGTTGGCGCGAACGAGCGCGGCGTGAGCCTCGCTTGCGACTCGCGCTGCGGGGTTCTCGCGGTGCTTGCCAAATAGACATGGAGGCGGGGGCGTCACTCCTCGAGAGCTCGCCGACCGAGCATCCGAGCGCCCTGGCCACCTTCTTGAGGTTGCCGACGGTCGCATGGTCGACGCCGAGCTGCTCCCAGTTCTCGATGGTCCTGAGGGGCACGCCTGAAACCTTGGAAAGCTCCTTCTGGGTCAGCTTCATTTCCCTGCGCTTCTCTTTCAACATCTTTTCCTCCTTATATCCACAATATATTGTGGATAACGAACAGATTTTCGAGGTCTTTTATAATTGACACCACTACATTTAGTGGCTACAATCTCAGCCGAGAGAGGGTCGATCCTTTGCCCGATAGCCCCTCTTGCTCGTACCCGCCCCCCAACGCGATGAGAGGAGGTGGGATATGGCGAAAAGCAAAAGCTGCAAAAGCAGCAAGGTGTCGAAAGCCGCTGCCACGCTTGCAAGTGATTCCAGCACCAAGCAGGCAAAGAGCAGAGCCGGCAAGGTGATGGCCGACCACAAGGCTGCTTGCCACTAGACGCCAGCCCCGCCCCGGGCGTCGTACGGGGCACCCCCGCTTCCATGTCTATTCAGCTTTCAAAGTGTTTGCCGAATAACCTGCATGCGGGGCTGCTTTGGTGGATATTTCCTCGACGGATCGGAGGCTTGGTATGTACACGGTGAATTTGATAGACCTTCAGAGCAGCGAGTTCGAGGAGCTCGAGCTGCTGGTTGATGCGGAGAGACGCGGGGAGGACGTCTGCGCCTTGGCTCGTCAAAGGATCTTCCCTCACGGCAAAGAACACGACTGCGATGCGAGGAAAGCGGAGATTTACAGAGGGCTGCAGAGCGTCGGGCTCATCGTCGGCGTGAAGTACGACGGCGGCTTCATCTTCCGCCATCTGACCCAGAAGGGCTTGGACTTCATCGACGATTACCGCGCCTCGGAGAAGGCCGAGGTGAAGAGGACGAAGGACCAGCGAAGGCACGACTACAAGATTGCCGCTTTCGGTTGGATCGGCGGCGGCATCATGGGCGCTGTCGTGTCGCTTTTCCTCTATTTCGTGTTCGGCATCTAGCTCAGAAGGAACTTGACTCCGCAGACGATCAAGGCCCCGGTTGTTCCCCCGAGGATCGGGGGCAGGATGAACAGCTTCACGTCTCGCTTGGTTATCTTCATAGGGCGGCTCCCTTCCAGCAGCCGCGCGTGCAGGTATTCAGCTTTCAAAGTGCTTTCCAAACAGGCGCCGATGCGGTGGCGAGGATCGGCTTAGACGCGGTCGTTGTCTACATACGGAGCCTGCTATTCCGTTCGCGCAGCCGCTCCTTTGCCGCTTAGGAAAGACTCGCGGCTGCCGCCGCATGGGCGCATGTTCGGTGGTTGGTACGTGGATGATGCTTAGTTGCGCTTGAAGTGCTCGACAGCCCTAGACGCTTCAGCGGCATGTCCGCTAGTTACTACATGCGTCTTCTGCTGTGCATACCACTGCATGAAGTCCATTTCGCGGTCGGTTGCCTTGCCGGAAAGAACGCGGCATGCGAATTGGTTGAGGACTATCGCCTTAAATGCATCCATGCTGGTCTCCTAACTACGCCGTACGCGGGAGCCTGTCATCGGTGCGCCCGAACATGTGGTCCGTGCCGCACTTCAGCTTCTCTGCGAGCTCGTCCTGCGTCAGCCTGGCTCGCACTCGCTCGGATGCGAGGTTCCTAGAGTTGACCACTGTTTCACCTCCTAGAAGAGAGCCCTGAGGGCCATGTAGACCACCGCTCCCCACGACGCGAGGGCTGCGGATGCGAAGAACGTGACAGTTGCAGCCTTGACGCCGATCTCGAACAGCACGATGAACCCGGCTACGCCTGCCACAACCCCGCCGAGAACGCACGCCGCGCTCAGAATTTCGAAGAACGTCTGCATGCCTTCCCCTTAGCTTGCCTTGCCGAACTCAACCAGGGTGTCGAGGTCGGTTCCCAGCGCGACGGCCAGGGCATACGCCTTGTCGAGCCCGGGCGTGACGGTGCCCATCTCGTAGCGGGCGATGCTGTTCACGTCCACGCCGCTCGCCTCCGCGAAGTCGGACTGCTTCATCTTCGCATCGACTCTCGCCACCTTCAGCCTGTGGGCGAAGGTCTCGTTGCTGTAGCTCACTCGTTCCCTCCTTCCGTCGTTTCCATAGCCGCCGTCATCTCGACCGCGGCGACGATGAACTCGCGGTGCCTCTCCTCAAGCGAGCGAAGCTGCTCGTCGGTCATGATCGAGGCCATGGCGCAAATCGCCTCGCGGTACCCTTCGAGGTATTTGGATACGGCCTCGCTCAGTTCTTCCAGCAAGGAGCAGGTAGCTTGGTCGCTCATGGGCTTTCCTCCGTTGTTTAATTACAGAAAACAACATTCTCGCTGTTGGTGCCACAAACATTACAACAGCTTTGATGTTGGGTCAATGCAGAAATCCCCATTTATATTGAATATTCGACATTTTGCCTGTAATATTTTGCTCGCTAGAAACGGAGGAGTAACGTGAATCTACAGTTACAACGCTTGCGAAAGAAAGCCGGAATAAAAACTCAGAAAGCTATGGCCGATAAGCTTGGCATCCCCGAGCGCACCTATGCATCTTGGGAGCGCCAAGAGGTCATGATGAACCTTGAGCAGGCCTACAACTGCGCCGTGGCCCTCGGCTGTACGCTTAACGACCTCGTGGGTATGAAGGATCCCGAAAGGAACCTCAGCAAGGACGAGGAGCGGATCATAGACACCTACCGCTCCGTCACCGTCCACGGCAAGAAGGCCATGCTCTCAAACACCAAGGCCGTGAGGGCCGACTACATGCCGAAAAGTGATGAGGCTGACGTTTTGAAAGCGAGGAGCGCATGCTAGACGGAGAGCTCAACCTGGCGAAAGCAGAGCTGCATTACCACGGAGACAAAAGCGGAAAGGGAATCATAAGAAGGATTCGCGAGGCTATCGACCCGGAGGCGGCTGAAATGGTGTACGCCGCCGCCAGCATGCAGAAGGCGAGGGGCCTCACCGCAATGGCCCAGGAGATCATGAAGCTGGGGGTTCCCTCAAGCGTGGCCTACGTTTGGGCTTACGAGACGAAGCGCGGGGCGGACAGGCTGACCAACTTCTCCGGTACCCTCGACAAGGCGCTAGATCAGATAGACGAAGGCAAGGCGTACTTCGACCCGAGCCAAGAGTTCATGGGCAACTTCGCCCCCGTCGCCGAGAGGGCATCGGAGGACTATGCCAGGGAGCTCCTCGGAAAGCTGCTCGCAGGCGAGATGGAGTCGCCCGGGTCCTTCTCGAAGCGGACGCTCTCGATACTCGGGGACATGAGCAAAGCCGATGCGGAGGCGTTCGGAAAGGTTTGCGCTTGCTGCGCGGGCGATAAGAACAGCGGCCTCATGCCGATGCTGGTAGGCCCAGGGGAACCCTTCGAGCTGAGCCTCGCCGAGATAGAGACGCTCAATGGGCTCGGCCTGGCCGAATTCCCCTCCGGCCCGTGGAGCACGACCGGCAAGGCGCCGATCTCGGAGTGGACCTCGCTGAGCGTCGGCGGCAGGCTATATCACCTCAGGAAAGAGCAGGGTTTTCTCGAGTTCCAGCGATGGCCGCTTACGAAGTACGGCCTCGAACTGGCAACGCTGTTCGAGCTTGGAAACGCGCCAGGTTTTGCGGAGGCGCTGGTCGAGAAGTGGAAGAGCCTCGGCATCGTCGTCCAGGAGGCGTTTCGGATGCCGGGCTTCGACGGCCTTCTCTTCAGGGACGTGTAGCAAGGAGGCACGCAGGAGTTACCCACCTGTTTTCAGATTGGCTGGAAAGATGCTACCGTTGCGCCCCTCGCGAGCGCAGCGTGGTGGTCGTCACGGCCGAGACGATGGCAGATGGCGGTAAGGCAAAAATCTGGACGATGGACCAAATCCGATCAGCGTCAGCGCAATAGGGGCATAAGCCGTAATTCGCTACTAGAGGAAAGGATGATGCCTATGGAGGATCGAAAGAAGTGCGCCGTCTACGCGCGCATGGCGAGGTGCGACGACCCCGCCGAGATGGACGCCCAAGTCGACGCGTTGGTGAAGCTCGCGTCAGAGTCGGGCTTCGAGGTCTCGAGGGTGTGCAGCGAGGTTGCCCCCGGCTGCGGAGCCCATGAGACGAGCCCTGCGCTCAAGGTCCTGATCGACGAGGTGAAGAGTGGCGCCTACGATGCGGTGG
>JAFXIM010000211.1 GCA_017533165.1 Eggerthellaceae bacterium | reverse complement strand
TGTACAGCGTGGAGCAGGGCTGCATCTGCGCCGCCTCTCGCACTGACGCCACGGGTAGTCCCGCAGCAGAGCGAGGCGCTTCCCTCGCGAGCTCGATCGACTGCCCTGCCGTGGAGCCAGGCGTTCGGCGCGTAGATGTGGTTGATGGTCAGCAGCGCTTAGCCACGGTGTCCCTCATGATCGCGGCCCTTCGCGACTATTTGGCTGGAGAAGGTAAGCGCCTGTCGGGCATGGGGCCGGAGGAGCTGTCACGTCGCTACCTCGAGGCGCCCGCAGCAGGCGCGGCAGGTGGCGCATCCGCAACGCCCGCAGCAGGCGACGCGCTCACCTTCTCCACTTGTAAGCTCGTTCTCTCGCGCTTTGATCGCGAAACCATGAGTGCCGTGGTGTACGGAGCGGAACTGCCCTGCGAAGACGAGCTGTCGAAAAACGTTCTCGCAAACTACCAGATGCTCAGAGACCGCATGGGCGCATCGCTTGATGTTGAAGCATTGTGGCGAGGCTTGAGCTTGCTGACTGTCATTTCTGCAGAGATGGAGGAGGATGACAGGCCTCAGCTTGTGTTTGAGAGCCTCAACTCCAAGGGCAGGCCGCTTACGACCGCCGACCTCGTTCGCAATTTGTTGTTGGCCAATGTGGGGCTTGAGGAGCAGGCTCGACTGTACGAGCGCTATTGGGCGCCCATCGAGGCTTTGTTCGCGGGCGATCTTGACTCCACGCAGTTTGCGGCAGCGCTTCGTGCCTGGGTTGCGATCAAGGCGCCGAGGACGGGATCGTGCGGATCTGATGACGTTTACGCATCCTTCAAGGCCTATGTGGAAAGCGAGCATGCGGGTTCGCTTGAGGAGCTTTTGATGGGCTTGAAGGGCTTCTGCGAGAGCTTTGTCGTGCGTACGCAGTCGACGGGCGCGCAGATTGCGGCTTCGCACAACACCTATGGAGTGGCGAAAGTGGAGGGTATCATCTCCGAAAAGAAGCTTTTCGGTGACTAGAGCGGGCATATCCATCATAATCGTGCTGAACAACGAGCATCGCCCTGGTTCAAGGGGCCTGGTTCAATGAGCGTTGTCGTCTAGCCTAGAACAGAGGAGTAATCGTGCCCATTCCTGACAAACTGCTTGATTTCGCCTTTTGCCATATGTCCAATTACGGCGTTCTTGCGAGCACCGCGGCTGCTGAGGATTGGGGCCCTGACAACAAAATTCTGGTGAACTATCTAAAGCACCTCTACGGCCGAATTGCGTCTTTGCATGGGAAGTTCGAGCACGTGGGGGAACCTAACCCTTACCTTCGCATAAGCCAGGATGCGGCCTGCTTCGACACGGGCCTCTATACCGATCGCTACGAGAGCATCTATGCGTTGTTTGTTCCCAACACGCGCGAAGATGCAGCACAGGCATGGTTCCTCAAGGGCTTCTTCAAGACTAGCGATCCCGCTTTGCGCGACATCGACGAGCTGCCGCAGCGCGTGCGCTTTTCGGATGATCCTTCCGAGCTCGTTTACGACTATCGTTACAAGATTCGCGTAAATATCGACCACATCCTAGGGGATGAGAATAATTTGGCTCGCGTGCCAGAGGTGCTGCGCGGTCCCGAGAACAGCATGCTGCTTCATCGCGTATTCGAGGGAGCGGTAATTGAGGCGGGTCGTCGTGCTGCGGCGAATTATATGCTGGCGGTTCCCCAATACTTTAACGGACGCATTCAACTGTTGCTTCCGCTTTGCCTGACGGGCAATGAGCCGGAACTCGCATTGGCTATTCAACGCGAAGACGGATACTACTCAGCTCGTACGTGCCTGACCATTGAGATGGCATACAACAACGCGCGCCTTATCGCGCGACCTGAGGTTGCCTGGATACACCCCGAGCTCAACGCTTCGCTTGCCGGCAATTAGGAGGCTCTTCAAACAGCTGGCCAAAGAGCTGCACGTAGAGCTGTCTTTGTCTGGCTGGGTGATCTTTGATTTGGATGCAAAAGCGCCCCGTCGATAGTTTTCGACGGGGCGCTGTGGTGGCTAGGCCCATGATGCGGACTCGCGTGGCAGGTGTTCGGCTAGGCCCACGATGCGGATTTGCGCCGCAGATGTTCGGCTGGGCCCACGATGCCGCCTTGGCCTGCGGTTTCCCTGGGTGCGGATTGAGCACCTCGCCCAGGGAAACCAGCTAGTGCGTATTACTCGCGGACAGCGTAGGTCACGTTCGCGCGAGTACCCTCGCGAGCGGGCAGCTCGAAGAGGTGGAAGTGGCTGTCGAGGCAGCGCTTGAGCTCAACGCTGTAAGCAGACTCGGGATCCTGATCGTCGCCCCAGGCGATAGCCTTGGTGGGGCAGTAGGACACGCAGTACTGCGGATAGCCCTGAGCGATTTCCCTCGCGCACATGTCGCAGCTCTTCTGGTAGATGGGCTGCCAGTTCATGCGCAGGTTCGGGTAAATGCCCTGCGGACGGTCGATGCCGGCGCCAGATCCGTTGGTGCGGACGGTGATGCGGTAGTCGTCGTCCGCCAGGTTGTTTCCCACCTTGCATGCCATGGAGCAAGTCCAGCAGCCGATGCAGCGCTGAAGGTCGATCAAAGTTTTCTTTGCCATGGTTTCTCTCCTTCCTATGCGCTCTCGTACTTGCGGATGCTGCAGACGGAATCCCAGTAGCAGTCGGTGCTGCCCTGAAGCGTGGACATCGCTTCGATGAAGCCGTTGCCGATGTGGCCGCAGTCGATCCAGTCGTTCCACCACTTGTCCTCGACGGCACCCGTGGAATCGTAGTTGGGGCACTGGTGGACCATCTCGGCGTAGGTGCCCTCTTCGAAGTGGCGAGCGCGCCAGCCGAACCATACGTGAACCGTTCCGGCAGGTACGCATTCGTCGATCTCCAAGCGGGTGATTACGTGGCCGCGGTCGTTGTAGACCTCAACCATGTCGCCGTACTTCAGGCCCAGCGCAACGGCGTCCTTCGGATTGATGCGCGTGGAGGGCGTGCCGCCGGAAAGCTCCACGGTGATGGGGTCGTCGGTGAAGCTTGACTGCATGAAGAAGCGCTGACGGCCGGTGAACAGCTGGAAGGTGTGCTTCTCGTCCTTGCCCAGGTAGTTGGTTTCGAGGGGCTTGGGAAGGGCGAGGTCGAAGTCCTTCAGGCGCTCGGCGTAGATCTCGAAACGACCGGTTGCGTTCGGGAACACCTCGGCGGGGTTCATCCACGGGTTCCACGGGATGGGTGGGCAAGCGCCGCGAATGATCTTCTCTTCTTTCAGGCGCTCGTAGGTCACCTTCGGCTGAACGCCTGCGATAAGCGGATACTGGGTGTCGAGCATGACGTCGATCCACTCCCCAACGCTCTTTTGGAAGTAGTCGCCCAAGCCGACGCGCTTGGCGAGCTCGGACCAGTAGAACACCGGATCGCGTGGGTCAACGCCTTCGGGCGGGGTGATAGCCGGCTCCTGGAGGATGATGTGGCCGTAGCAAGCGCCGCTGATGATGTCCTCGCGCTCGAAGGACATGCAGTCGGGCAGTACGTAGTCGGCGATCTCACCGGTGTCGGTCATCCATACGTCGTAGTCGACGACGAGTTCCATCTGGTTGACGATGTCAAGCCAGCGCTTGCGGTCGGGCTGCTGGTGGACGGGGTTGCCGCCTGCAACGAGCAGGGCCTTGTAGGGGCTGCCGGGGGCTTCGGCTTCGGCAAACCACTGGTGCATGCGAACCGGTTTGGACTTTGCGGACTCAACGGTGCCGTCGGGAAGAGAGATGCCGCGCTCGTTGAAGGACAGCGGCCAGCCCTGAAGCTGCAGGCCCTCGATGACGCCAGCGCCCTGGCGGCCGTACTTGCCGGTAAGGATGCCGAGCAGCATAAACAAGCGGTAGGTCTCGTTGGTGTTGCGATAGCGCAGGCCGTAACCGCTCAGGATGAAGGCCTTCTCAACAGTAGCCCAGTCGTAAGCGAGCTTCTCGATGACATGGACGGGAAGGCCGGTTACCTCGGAGGTTCTCTCCAACGTGTAAGCGGCAGCCCGGTCCTTGAGCAGCTGAAGCACGGGGGTAAGGGCGATGCCCTCCCACTCGTAGTGGCCCTCGAGCGCCAGATTGGTGCCGGGCAGCTGACCGCCCTTGGGGGCAACGGCCGCGAAGGCGTCGGCGTCCTTGTCGAAGACGATGTAGTTGCCATCGACGTCGCGAGCGAGCATGCCGTCGTCGTCGCGCACCATGTAGGCGGCTACGGAGCGGTTGATGAGGTAAGCGTTGTCCTGAAGGTCGTTTTGCAGGATGTAGTTGATCATGCCCATGGCCAAATCGCCGTCGGTGGAGGGCTTGATGCCGATGAACTCCTCTGCGAAACCAGCGGTGCCGTCGAAGATGAGGCCGATGTCGATGATCTTCGCACCGTTCTCGCGGGCGCGAACGAGATTCTGGGCGCAGCGCATCTGGTTCTCGATGGGGTTGCAGCCCCAAACGTAGATCAGGTCGGAATCAACGATGACCTTCGGGTCGATGAGGACGTGGTTGGCGGTGGTGCCTACGTGGTAGAACTCGGCATAGAACGGGCCATTGTCCAGACCGATGGACTCCATCGGGTTCGTAACGCCGAATGCGTTGCCGAAGCGCTCGGGCATGAGCGTCTCCATGCCGTAGGCAGGCGGAACGCCGGCGCGCAGGTTCCACATGGCAACGGATTCTGCGCCGTACTTGTCGCGCAGCTCGCACAGCTTCGCGCCGATTTCGTCAAGCGCCTGATCCCAGGAGATCTCCTCCCACTTGCCTTCGCCGCGCTCGCCGATGCGCTTCAGCGGCTTCTTAAGGCGCTTGGGATCGTAGGGCTGGCGGCCGGCCAGGCATCCCTTCTGGCAAATGTGACCGTCGATTGCCTCGGGGCCCATGTAGTCAACGGCTTCCATGCGAACGATCTTGCCATCTTTTACGATTGTCTTCAACGCGCAGTAGTCGTGGTCACCCCAGCCGGGACACGCGGTGTAGACGAAAGACTCGCCTTCTTTGAGCATGGCATTCCTCCTTTTGCTTCGCTTCCGATAAGCTTGCGTTGCCGATGGGCTGGCTCGATCGGGTCGTGGCGTTGGTCCTGATCGAGCGCCCTCTTGCGAAGTGATTTTAGAGACTGAATGCATCAAAGAGAACTGAGCAAACATTCTATGGATATACAACATTTTGTTGTCTATGGTATGCTGGCGAAAAGCGCGGTTCATCTCTACGGGAAACGACTTCGCGCATGCTGAAGGCAGCGTGGCGCACATGTCGCAAGGGCGTCGCAACAGGGGGTTCACATGAGGCTCAAGGCGTTTGGCTATTTCATCGAGTTGGCGAATGCGGGCTCGTTTTACGCCGCTTCGAGAAACCTGGGGATCTCGCAGCAGGGACTGAGCCGAGCCATCGGGGCGCTTGAGGAAGAGCTCGGTGCCGTTCTGTTGGAGCGTAGCGGAAGGGGAGTGCGCCTTACTGAGAGGGGAAAGGTCTTTCTCAGCTACGCGAAGAAGATGCTTGCCCTGCAAGACTCGATGATGGACGAATTGCGCTCCTTCGGCGGAGATGGATCATCTTCCGAGAACAGGATCAAGGTGTACGTGAGCTATTACTCTGCGCAGATCGCGGCTATGGATCCCGATTACGTGAAGATGTTGTCCCAAGGCTCTTTCTACGTCGAGGAGCCCTTCGAAAGGCTTATGAGGCGCGCGGTTTCGTCAGATGGAAGCGACCTCGTGTATCTGGACGTCCATCCGTACTCTATGCAGAAGATCCTCGATAATCCGGACGTTCAATATGTCCCAACGCTGAAGACGCAGTTTGGAATCCTTTGGAAGGAGGATTCCGAGTTTGCCGGCAGGGACCTCATCAGCTGCTCCGAAGTGGCGGATCGGCCCATTGCCGTCAACACTTTTCGCGAGATGTCGTACTACACGGAATGGCTGTTTCGCGATTGCCCGCTGCAGGACATCAGGATGGGCACCACAAGCTCGAAGATGCTCCTCGAGTACGTTAAGTCCTCGGAGAGCGCCATAGCGATATTCGACTCGTTCAGCTATTTCCTGGCGAAGAGATTCGGGTCGGATTCGGTAGCGGGTTTGGGTTTCACGCCCTTCGTCACTTCGGACGCCACGTGCAGCGTGGGCTTCGTCCTTCCGAAGAAGGCGGCGCTTTCCACGCAGGCGCAACGGTCCACGCAGCTGCTCGCCGGGTTCTTGAGGAAAAACTGCGAAGAATATTTCAAAGAGTATCCACTGGATTAATGCGACCGTCGGAACAATGCGACCATTGTCGGGTTTGCGGGTGCGCACTTCGCGAAACAGCCCTTTTTTGGATAACTTTTCGAGCTGTGAATCAATTCATGGATGAAATTGCGTTTCGTGAGCGCGTATTTAGCCTATCTGTGAGGGTCGATTCGTATGATTTAGGTGTTTCCGCAGGTCAGAAGCTTGTTGTTGGACATAGAGCGTTAGGTGTGGTTTATCGAAGCGGCTCACGACTCAATAAAATAGCCAGAAATTGGCGATTTTGAAAAGTGAGACTATCGAACTACATGCCTGGTGTGCGATTGGCAATGACGGCCACGGGCTACATCAGCCAAGCGCCCGCTACGGCAAGCGCAAGCAGAATGCCGACAATCGATTCTCCGCCGATAAGGCCGGAGGCAATGATGAGACCCGTCTCATCCAACTCCCGCTGTCGCGCAACCTGCTCGTCTTCGTCAAGCTGTTTAGCTTTGATCCTGCGTTTGACAAGCGCATCGAAACCCAGCTTGACCATTGCGCCTAGAAACGCCGTGAGCGACATGTAGAAGGGAAGGTATACGCCCAGGCCTAGCATCACGGAAGGGATCCTGAGCAGGTGGAGGACAAAGCCAACGATCAGTCCGGCGAAAAACGCACCCACATGAGGGATGCCACTCATCATGGAGGCAACCACCGATGCTTGCGCCGCCGCAAATTCGCCGTCGCCGCCAAAGGCGCTCGGGCCGTAGGCGGTAAGCAGGACGTGCATAATCGCTACAGCAACAAGCGCGCCCAGCAGGCCGCCAACCGCCTGGCCAATGATCTGGGCTTTCGGGTTGGTTCCCAGCACATGCCCCGCCTTGAAGTCGTTCATGACGTCACCCGCCAAACCGCAAGCCACCGCAACCAGCGCGGCAATGAAGAACAGCTGCACCTGGCTGGAATCCGACAGCCCCGCAATGATCAGCAGCACGATGATGCCAAAAACTTCCATGGGATCGATGCCGGTTTGGCCAACGCTCTGAGAGCTCATGGTGCAGGCAACGAAGCTTAAAAGCACGACCAGCACGCTCACATGTGCGGCGAATCCCAGGGCCATGGACAGTGCAAGCGCGATTGCGCACAGCCCCAGCGTCGCGAGGATGGCGCGCCTTTTCGAGGAAGCGGAGAAGGTGGGCGTGCCGCATTGGGCATCGACTGAGAAGGTGGGCGTGCCGCTTTGCGTGGAGGCGTCAGCGGAAGCGGAGAAGGTGGGCGGACCGCCTCGCTTTTCGCCGATGGCGAGAACCTCCGGGATCTTCGGGACGATGTCCTTTGCGACTACGGCAAGACCACCGCCGATCATGAGGCCCATGCCCAGGCTGGAGATGACGGCCTGGGCGGTTTCTGCGCTCAGCAACCCGGTTGAAGTCCCGCATACCATGATGCCGAAATTGGAGAACACAGCGCCGGCGAACAAAAACGAGATGGCAGCCGTTCCCACCAGAAAGCCAACGGAGAGCATCATGGGGGACAGGTAGATGCCAAACACCACGCCGGGAATGCTTAGGGGAGCCAGCATGCTCGGGATGACCGCAAGTCCATCGCGAAGCAGGGCAACCAAGCCCGCAACACCCATCGAACCGAAGAGCTTCCATCCTGTGCGGCCGCCGCTTTCCCCAGCGATGAGCGTCTGCGCCGCCGCTTGGCCTATGGGAAACTCAAGCTCGGTCTCCTCGATGAAGTGCTTGCGAATCATGGCGGTGAAGATCAGCCCGAGGCAAACGCCCGCAATGGCAACGAGCAGCATGTGCGCCAAGCTAATCTCTTCCGCAAGCCCGAGCATCCAGGCGCCTGGAATGGTGAAGGCAAGGCCGCCCGCCACCATGGCGCCCGCGGACATGGTGGTGTGCGTGACGTTGGCTTCATTCAAGGTGGCTGATCCTCGCGAAACGGCCTTTAAGAGACAGAGGCTCACGATGGCGGCAAAGATGATAGGCCAGGGAAGAGCTCCCATGCGCAGGGCGACGTAGGTTGATGAGGCCGTGATGACCGCGCAGCCGACGCAGCCGATGATCATTCCACGCAGGGTAAGTTGGCTCTTCAGTTCCTTCACTCGGCCTCCGCAACTAAAACGCCCGCATAAATCAGCAGGCAACACTATCGCATCGAGCGTGGATTATCTCATGCCATAAGAGAGCGGTGCGGGCGTTTTAGCTTTCAGGCGGGAATACGGGCGGAATCGATTGCGCCTGACCTCTGTGTGGCGTTTCGGCCTTCGTCTACAGTAGGTACTTGCGCAAGGCCTCTACCATCATGGCCTGCGCCTCCTCGGCGCGCTGACGTGCCTCGTGGGTCTTGCCAAGACCGTAGCGCGGCATGCTGTAGCCGTGTCCAACGCCCAGGAAGCGCTTGCCCATCACCTCGGTTCCGGCCGCCATGAGGTGCTTGGCGTACTCTTCGCCCTCGAAGCACAGCGAGTCGCCCTGTGCGGTGAGGATAGCATGCGGCGGCATGCCTGCGAGCTCTTCCTCGGTGGCGAACAACGGGGAGAGGTGAGGGTTCTTTCCGTCCTCGGGCTTGCGGTAGCAGGCGTCGAAGATGGCGGCCAGGTCGGGCGGCAGGCAGCCCTCGGGGGTGGGCTTTGCGTGCGCGTCGGTGTCGAGGTCGACGGTGGGGTAGTCCATGATGACGCACTTGAACTGGAACTCGCCCTTCTCCTTGGCCATCATGGCCATGACGGTGGCGATGTTGCCGCCAGCGCTGTGGCCGCCGACCGCCATGCGCTCGGGGTCAATGCCGAAGAGCTCCGGGTTGTCGTGCACATAGGAGATGACATCGAAGACGTCCTCTTTGTCGGAGGGGAACATGTTCTCGGGGGCGAGGCGGTACGAGGGGTTGATCACCACGGCGCCCAGCTCGCGGCGCACGCGGTCGCAGAACTCGTCATCGAGCTCGGGGGCGCCGTAGATGAAGCCGCCGCCGTGGATGTTGAAGAAGACGGGGTCGGATCCCGTGGGGTTCTCGGGCTTGTAGATGATGGTATGGCGCGGGCCGGACTGAGCGGGGATCTCAATGGCCTCTCCGACCGTGCCCAGCTTCTCGACAGCGGCCGCTGCTCCGGCGCGCATGCCATAGATCATTTCCATGACTTTCTCATTCATAGCGGGACTCCTTGCGTTTTACTGTACGAGCTCTGTTCTGCTCGAGCGCTTACTTTCTATATAGCCCGATTGTACGACACAAGTAGGCTCTTTGTGTCCATTAGCTTAGTTCGGCCGAGGGCCTCCTGATGTTTCTGAACCTGCGACAAACAGAAACATGCTTTTAGAAACACGCGTCTGCTCTATATACTTTCGTATTGAAGATACAGACGACGTCCTGTTGGGGAGGTAAACATGAACCGCGAGGAATTCATGGCTCTGGAATCGCCGAAAAAGGCTGAGGTGCTCAACAAGTTCATTGACGAGGGCAAGAGCCAGAAGGAAGCAATGGCCGAGGTTGGCGTAAGCCTTAAGGACCTCATGATGACCCAGGTGTTCTTCTCTAAGAGCGAGGGCAGGTTTGCTGCGAACGCCGTTGGCGGTTATTCCAACTTCCACAGCGACACCACGGCTGAGGCTGCGAAGTAGGATCGCATGCGGCGTGCTGCCGGGGTCTACAGCCTCGGTTGGCTTTAGCTGAGGCTGCGTATTAGGCACGCTTGCCACGGACGTCGAGGCTGATTGCTTCGATCAATCTCAATCGAGCGTTACAAGGCTGGGACTGCGAGAGCAGTCTCAGCCTGTTTGCTTTTGCGGCATAAAAGGCGGGCAACTAATCGTGTGTGTGGCGTTGGTTCCTAGAGCCCGAGGCTTACGTCGCTCGCGCGACTGCCCACCTTCTCTAAGTTGTCGATAAAGGCCGTGATCATGGCGGCAGACTGCTCGCAGATGAAGATGCGCTCGCGCCCGTCAATGGCTACCTCGCGCACGATGCCGGCCTTTGCCAATTGTCGCATTGCCTCGTTGGTGGCGCCGTAGCTTTTGCCGATGACTTCTGAGGCGCGGATCGTGGAAATGCCGGGCATGCACAGGAACAAGTCGAGCAGGCGGTCGAGCGCCGAGTTGGCGGGCACCTGGAGACCTTGCGAGCGCCATTTGGTGCGCAGCTTGTCGGCTGCGGTGAGGAAGGAGTCGGCGATCACCACGGACATGTAGGTGTTGCGCGCGTTGTAGGCCGCCCAGCGCTCGCGGTAGTGCTCGTGCATCTGGATAGAGCTCTTGTTGCGCGAGTTGTCTTTGAGAACCTTGCGATATTCCCTTTCGAGCGAGGCGCCCCAGCAGATGGGGACCATGTAGGCATGGGGAAACAGCCCGCGCTTGAACAGGGCTGTGAAGGCGAGCACCAGGCCCGTGCGATCGATCATCGACTCAAAGGGCACGATGCTCTCGAAGGCATGGTGGATGACGGATGCCTGGCCGAGCGGTGAGTACGAAATGGTGTTGGCAAACTGGCAGAGATCGTTGATTTCGCTTGCGATCTTCGAGGGGTCCGAGCCCTTCTTGTGCGGCAGGAAGCTCTTGCGGAAGCCTTCGTAGCGGTTGGTTTCCGCCTTACCGTTCATGAGCATGTCGTGAAGGCGCAGCACCGTGTCAATGGTGATGGTGAGATCCTGGGCGTTATCGGCTACCCAGCTCATGGTCTGCATGTAATGCAGGGCTTCGGTCGCCATGTCGAGGTGCTCGTCTTGGAACTTGAATTCGGGAAGGCGCGCGCGAACGCTGCGTTTGGTGTCGCCCTGGTACCTCCAGTCGGTGAGGTCGTAGGCCGTGATGAGGGGCACGACCGGCAGCACCACGTCGTGCGACATGCGAATGGCGAAGATGGCGTCAAAGGCCAGAAGCGTGCTCTTCATATATTTAGCGCAGGGACTGTGCGATAGTTTGTCGCCTAAGCGAAGTAGCGCTGCTTCTGCCTTGAAAAAATCCGCTTGAGTAGACGCAGAATATGAGTAACTTGCGTAATCCATAAAGGCTTTCAATGTCCCCTCGGTGAGCCCCAAAACAGCATTGATTGTTACCTAAAAGCGCCCATTCATTCTAGCACCTAGGCAGTCGCACCTTCAATTCTGTTCGCAAACAACGGAAAACGAAGAGTAGAAACTCGAGGACATTTGCGAATTTCCAATTTTCAGAAACGATCTTGAGAAGCTGCCCGCGGGGTCTGTAGCCTAGGGTTAAGCGAATTGCGCTAAGAGGCGTAAAACGCGTTCTTTTGAGAGAGTAGCTACAGAGAGGAGGCACGATGTCAAGAGAATCGATAGTCGAGAAATTGGGCGAGCGCCATGAGGGAGTGGATTACTTCTACACCACTTGCCACAACAACGGCTGCTGGGACGCCACCTGCCTTATCAAGTGCAGCGTGAAGGACGGAAAGATCATTGCGATCGAGCCCGACGACTCGGTTAATCCGGGCATCGCACGTGAAGACGACGACGAGAACGCCGTCCAGACCGGTATGCTTCAGGCTCGCGCATGCCCGATGGGTCATGCATGGCGCCAGGAGCTGTATTCTGAGAACCGTCTGCTGTACCCCATGAAGCGCGTTGGCGAAAAGGGTGCTGGTAAGGGTCACTTCGAGCGCATCTCTTGGGATGAGGCCCTCGACACCATCGCTAGCAAGATGAAGCAGTTTGCAGATGAGAGCCCGGATCGTCCGTGGCTGTACTACTGCTACTACGTTGCATTCGAGAGCTCCGACTTCCCCTTCGCTTCCTACATGCCGGGCACCATCACCGGTTGGGGCGACCATTCCACTTCGGGCAGCGCTGCAGCTGAGGACTTCCATCTGGGCGTCCGTCTGACCGACTGCCTGATCAAGGGCACCTCCGACGCTTTCCCCGGCTTCGAGGCTCCCGACCTGCTCAACTCCAAGCTGGTTGTCCTTTGGGGCTTCGATCCCATGGTCAGCTGGTTCGGCCATGTCCCGTACTACATGAAGCTCGCTCAGGAGCGCGGCTGCAAGTTCATCCTGATCGATCCGGTATACAACGTGTCCGCCGAGGCTCTGGGTGCGCAGTGGATTCCGATCCGCCCCGGCACCGACACCGCTTTTGGCCTGGCAGTTGCTCATGTTCTCTACACCGAGGATCTCTACGATCACGACTACGTCGCTCAGTGGGTCGAGCCCGAGGGCTTCGAAGAGTGGCGTAAGTACGTCGTCGGCGAGGTTGACGGCGTCGAGCACACCCCCGAGTGGGCAGAGCCCATCACCGGTATCCCGGCTGAGACCATCCGCGAGTTCGCTCGCTACTATGCTTCCATGAAGCCCGTTCACCTGCAGCAGATGTATGGCGTCTCCAAGCGTAACCTTGGCGATTACGCAGCAGCTCTGGCTATGCTGCTTCAGGCCATGACCGGCAACCTGTCCATTCCGGGCGGCTGCGAAGGTGGCGGCGCCAACCTGGTTACCCAGCCCCGTATCTTCGCTCCGGTTCCCAACACCGGTCAGATCAAGGGCGACGTGGTCAACCCCATCACCAACAACAACAACAAGGTGACCGAGGTCATGCATTGCCAGAAGCTCTATGCAGCTGGCGAGATCGACGCTGACGAGTTCCGCCGCCGCATCGGCTGCCCGCAGGACTCCCCGCTGCCGCATCTGCGCATGGCGATCATTCCGAACAACTACATCAACAACCAGCATCACGTTTCCAAGCGTATGCAGGGCTTCGCTGACATGGAATTCTCCTGGGGCTGGCAGTACTTCCACGATCAGCCGTCCATCGAGTTTTTGGACATCGTCCTTCCGTCTCCGGTCATTCAGTTCGAGTCCACCGACATGCACTTCTTCGGCATCAATCGCTTCTGGGGCGCGCCGTCCGGCATGATGAACTACTTCCTGTTCGCCGGCAAGGGCGTCAATCCTCCGGGAGAGGTTCGCTCGAAGGACTGGGTCTGGATGGAGCTCGCACGTCGCCTTGGCTTCGCCGACAAGTACTGCCCGAAGATGCTCGACGTCACCGATTGGCAGGACTGGGACGAGCAGGTTATCGAGCGCATCTACAAGCCCGCATACGAGGAGTGGGCAAAGGACGAGAACGGTCTGCTTGGCTACTACGAGATCGATCCGCCGTCTTGGGAAGAGTTCCAGAAGATGCCGATCGTCCGCGTTCCCGGCGAGCCCGGCGAGTGGTTCTACCCCTTCAAGAACACCGTCGAGTGGGGACGCTCCCCGTTCAAGACCCCGTCTGGCAAGATCGAGTTCGAGTCGAGCTTCGTTAAGAACAACGACCTCACCAAGACCCGTTACGGCGGCCAGTACGATGCGTATCCGCGTTGGCAGCCGACCTATCAGGACGAGCCTGCAAACGACTCCTACTATCACTCCTGGACGAAGAACTACCCGCTGTCCATGGTGACCCCGGTTTCCACCTATCGTCAGCACTCTGCCAACGACCAGAACCCCTGGCTTAAGGGCGACTGCTACGAGCACATGGTTCGTATGTCTCCTGCCGACGCTGCTGATCGCGGCATCAAGACGGGCGACCGCGTCCTGGTTTACAACCAGTTCGGCGAGGTTGAGATTACGGCTTACGTCTCCTCGAAGCTGCTCCCCGGCACGGTTTCCATCGGCCACGGCGAGTGGTCCAAATTCGACAACGTTCGCAAGTCCAAGCTCATGCCCTACGGCATTGACACCGCTGGCAACTGCAACCTCCTCATTGGCGACACCCATCTGCCGCACATCGTTGGTGCCTTGCTGACGGCTGGTCTTGTTGAGATCAGGAAGGTAGGCGAGTAGAACATGACTCAGTACGGTTTTTACTTTGACCAGGGCCGTTGCTACGGCTGCAAGGCCTGCTCGGTTGCTTGCAAGGACTGGTATGACATCGCTCCGGGTCCGGAGAAGTGGATGAGCGTGTACATGTGGGAGAAGGGCAAGTTCCCGCTGACTTCCATCGGTATCCTCGCCTTCAACTGCGGTCATTGCGACAATCCGGTGTGCGTCGAGGCCTGCGATCACGACGCCATCTTCAAAGAGGACACCTACGGTGCCGTCCTCGTTGACCAGGACAAGTGCCAGGGCGACCGCAAGTGCTTCGCTGCTTGCCTGTACGGCGCTCCGAAGTTCGCAAGCGATGAGCCCGGTACCAAGATGAGCAAGTGCACCATGTGCATCGATCGTCTCGAGAAGGGCCAGCTGCCGCTGTGCGTCGCCTCCTGCCCGATGCGCGCACTCGACTTCGGTCCCATCGACGAGCTCGTTGCCAAGTACGGCGACGTCCGTCAGATCGAGACCATGCCGGATCCGGCTATCACCACGCCTAACTGGCTGGCTAAGCCGAACCCGCCGAAGGAGCAGCTCATTCCTTACGACGTCGATAAGGCTATTGAGCTCACCAAGCGTCGCAGCGCCGTTGACGACGTGTACTCTGGCGGCATTGAGAACGTGACCGAGTTCGGTGCTGACGTCGTGTGCATCAGCGAGCTGCGCATGAAGAACGCAACCGTTGCCGAGGTCATGGCTGCAACGTCGAGCGATCAGGGTTAAAGCTTTTACGAGAGGTGCGGGTGAGCGGAGTTTCAGCCGCACCTCCCATTAAGGTCCAAAGACGCACGAAAGAGGGGGAGTACTGTGAAATTTAGCTATCAGCATGCAGGCATCTACTGCCGTGATATCGACGAGTCGATCGCCTTCTACAACGAGATCTTTGGCTGCAAGCTTTTGTTTAAGTCCGATGCCATGGAGGGCGACAAGCCGTTGAAGATGGCATGGATCAAGGGCGACGGCGGCCTCGTGTTCGAGCTGCTCGAGTGCGAAGACAAATCCACCTGCGATGCTGCTGCTCAGTGCCTGAACCACGTTGCCATTCGCGTTGCCGATATGGACGAGTTTGTCGCACTGCTCAACGAGAAGGGCATCGCCATCGAGGCTGGTCCGTTCGATCCGCCGCTTGAGTTCGACCGTCCGCTCGACGCAGAAGACGACGACGTCTTCGTCAAGTACGGCGACGCCGGTGCTCAGCTGCGCATCATGTTCTTCCGCGGGCCTGGTGGCGAGCGCTTCGAGGTCGTTCAGGATAACATTGCCGCTCTGTAGGATCTGTGGCTCTGTAGGGCGAAGGGGGCTTTAGGCTCTTCGAGCGCGCTTTTGCCCCCGCTTGAAATTGCTTCAAAACAAAGATCGAAAAAGCCGACGCAAGGGTGGCTTGGTTCTCGATGGCCCGAAACGGGTCGCAGGAGCCGGATCAAGTCAATATTCGGAAGATTCGATCGCTCGGTTAAACCCTCTGGAGGGGGTTTGGGGTACCTGCATGTCCCGTGCAGGGAAAACTGCAATTTAGAGAGAAGGAGGTGCTTCAATGGGCACCGAAAAGAAATACGGAAATCATATTCTGATTGCCTTCGCCATGCTGCTGTTCGGCACGGCTATCGCAACGATTCAGTTCAAGGTCCCCGTCGTCATGGGCGACATCATGGTGAATATGAACATGGATGCAGGTGCTGCATCGTGGCTCATGTCCATCTTCACCTTCGTGGGCATTATTCTGGCTGTCCCCACGGGCGCTCTTGCTAAGAAGTTCGGCCCGAAGACCATGCTGCTCGCCGCAGCTGGCATCATCGCCCTCGGCTCGCTCATCGGCGCTTTCGCGGGCAACGGCACGATCCTCATCGTATCCCGCGCAATCGAGGGTGTTGCGTTCATCTTCGTCACCATCTGCGGTCCGCTGGCCGTTCAGAAGTACGTTGCTCCCGATAAGATCGGTTCCGCAACCGGCATCTGGGCGCTGTGGGTCTGCATGGGTTCGGTTGTCGGCGGCGTTTTGACGCCCACCCTGTATTCCGCAACCGGCTTTGTCGGCGTGTGGGTCATCTACGCATGCGCAGCCGTGGTCTTCGCCATTGGCGTCGCTATCTTCGTTAAGCATCCTGGCAAGGTCCTCGAAGAGGCCACCGAGGCTGCTGCCGAGGCAAGCGAAGAGGAGAAGGTAAGCTACAGCGAGCTTTTCAAGCCCAACATCCTGCTGTTCTTCTTCGCCTTCCTGGTATTCAACCTGACCCTTATGGCCGTTTTGAACTTCGGCCCCACCTTCCTGCAGCAGCAGGGAGTTGACCCGACTCTGTCTGGCTTCATCTCCACCCTCCCCATGCTGCTTGCTGCCATCTCCTCCCCGCTGTTCGGCACCCTGTCCGACAAGCTGGGACGCTGCAAGCCTCTGTACCTGGCGGCTCTGTTTGTGATGGGCCCCTGCACCTTCCTGCTGCTCACCCAGACTGGTCCGCTCATGTGGGTTGGCGCCATCGTGATGGGTCTCGTGGGTCTGGGCGGTCCGGTTATGTGCCTGACCTCCTACATCACCGTGCTTGGCCGTCCCGAGCTTATGTCCATCGGTATGGGCGTCCTCATGCTGGTCCAGAGCCTTGGCCAGTTCCTCGGCTCCTGGCTCACCCCGATCCTGCTCGGTGCTGACATGACCTCCTGGGTCTTTGCTGGCACCGTTATGTGCGTCATCGGCTTCGTGGGCACCGCCGCTTTGGCACTGTGCAAGTTTAAGTAGGCCAAAACCTAGGGCCCGGCATCTAGGTGCTGGACCTGACCACACCGTCCCATGGCTTATGCCTTCCCCCGAGGATAAGCCGTATGCCTAAAACGACGATGGCCCGACTGGGAAACCCAGCCGGGCCATCGTCGTTTTAGGGTTTGCTATTTGGTGCAGGCTCCGCAGGCGAGGCTCGCCTTTGCCGGAGCTTGGTCGTTTGCGACCGCGTTGTAGAAACGGTAGCCGCCAGAGAAGTTACGGGCTGCGATTCCATGGCCTCTCAGGATGCAGCAGGCAATATAGCTTCGAAGACCGCTTTGGCAGATCACATAGGCGGGAAGGGCGGTGTCGATTTCGTCAAGGCGATCCCGCAGCTCGTCGACGGGTATGTTTGCAAAGCTGTCGATATGCCCGCGTTCGTATTCCTCCTTCGTGCGCGTATCAAGAAGCGTCACCTTGCCTTCGGCGGCAAGCTCAAGCAGATGCGGCAGATCTTCGAGATGCCATTGTCTGAGCTGGCCCGAGGCTATGTTGTCGATCATGAAGCCCGCCATGTTCACGGGATCCTTTGCGGAAGAATACGGTGGCGCGTAGGCGAGGTCGAGGTCCTTAAGCTCGGTGGCCTTCATCCCGGCGCTCATGGCGGTAGCAAGCATGTCGATTCGCTTATCGACTCCGCTGCGGCCAATGATCTGCGCGCCGATCAGGCGGTAGCTCTCTTTCTCGAATACCACTTTCATGGTCATGGTTTCACCGCCGGGGTAGTAGCCGGCGTGGTTCATGGGCGACAAGACCACCCTATCGACATCGATGCCGGCCTTGCGTGCGGTGGTCTCGTTTATGCCTGTCGTGGCGGCGGTGAGATCGAACACCTTGAGAACCGAGCTGCCGAGGCTGCCCGGATAGCGGCTGTCACCACCGCAGATGTTGTCTGCGATGATGCGGCCCTGTTTGTTGGCCGGACCCGCGAGGGAGATCAGGGCATCTTCGCCCGTGACGTAGTGCCTGACCTGTATGGCATCTCCTGCCGCGTAGATGTCGGGGATGGACGTTTCCATGCGGTCGTTCACCAAAATGGAGCCCTTGATGCCCAGCTCAATACCTGCGTCTTTGGCAAGCTGGGTATCAGGGGTGACGCCGATAGCGAGCACCACCATGTCGGCGTGCAGGGCTTCGGTGTCCTTAAGCAGCACCTTGATTCCATCCTCGCTTTCCTCAAAACCCTCAACGGTATGCCCGAGCGCGAGCTTCACGCCATGCTTGCGTACTTCGGCGTGGATGAAGGAGGCCATGTCGGCGTCGAAGGGGCTCATAAGTTGCCGGGGGCGCTGAACGATGGTGACCTCCATGCCAAGTTCGCGCAGATTTTCGGCAAGTTCGAGCCCTATGAAGCCGCCGCCGGCCAAAACGGCAGAGCGGGGTTTTTCTCGCTGTATGAAATCCTTGATGCGGAAGGTATCCTCAACGGTGCGAAGCGTGAAGAGCCTGTCTGATTCCGTGCCGGGAAGGCGAGGCTGCGTGGGTTTGGCGCCCGGCGCCAGGACAAGCTTGTCGTAGGCTTCTTCGAAGATTTCGCTTGTGTCCAGTTTGCGCACGGAGACCGTCTTACGATCAGCATTGATGGCGACGACCTCGTGTCGCACGCGCATGTCGACCCTGAAGCGCGTCCAGAAGCTTTCGGGCGTTTGAAGGGTGAGCGCCTCCTTGTCGGCAATCACGTCTCCAATGTAGTAGGGGAGACCGCAGTTTGCATAGGAGATGTACCCCGAGCGCTCAAAGACGACGATTTCGGCATGCTCGTCGAGCCTGCGAAGCCTTGCTGCGGCGGTGGCGCCAGCCGCCACTCCGCCTACGATGACAACCTTCATCTTATCGAGCCACCTTTCCAGTGTAGGCGCCGATGCCGCCTATGTTGGTCACTTTGGAATAGCCCATGCGCTTGAGGGCGCTGCTTGCCTGGCTGCTGCGTCCGCCCGACTGGCAGTAGACGAACAGGGGCGTATCAGGACTTTTGGCCAGCTTTTTGATCTTCTCAAGGTTTTGGAGGGGAATGTTCTTGCTGCCAGGGATGCGGCCCGATTTGTACTCTTGCGGGGTGCGAACGTCGATCAGTAGCGCGTTTGGGGTTTCTCTATACTGCTCGACGCCCTCGTTGATATTTGGCTGTTTGAAGAAATCGAAGAATCCCATGATGACCCCCTTTGGCGAGATCAGTGCCTTTGCACAAATTGAGTTAGGTGTTTAAGTCATTGTAATGCAGGCGAGCTTCCTTCAGAAGTTAAATGTTATAAAAATTATAACAAATGGGCTCACCTTCGAAAGGTGCTTGTCCCAGCTCCAACCCTTTTGGGAAACGATTTGATCGACTGACGTTTGATGGCAGGTTTGCTACGCTTACCGCTTGCTCTGAGGCGCGCTTACTCGCGGTGCTATACTTCCGAAGGTTTGAACAGATTTCGCATAGTGGTTAAGGTTTGGCACATGGCGCGCAACACCGATCCGGATCGCATGGGCACAGAGCCCCTTGGCAAGCTTCTCTTAGAATTCTCCATCCCCGCCATCATCATGATGGTGTTCAACATGCTCTACAGCATCGTCGACACCGCGTTTTTGGGCTGGGCTTTGCCCGATGGGTCGGGCGTGGCGGTCATGACCTTGGCTCAGCCCGTTATGACCATCCTCATGGCCTTCCCCATGCTGGCGGGTCAGGGAGGCAGCGCCCTTGGCGCCATCCAGCTTGGGCGCGGTGAACGCAATACCGTAGAGCGCACCCTGGGCAACACCACCTTCTTGTTGGTTGCCATGGCGGCGGTAGTTGCCGTTTTGGCCCTCGCTTTCATCGAGCCTCTGCTCAACCTGCTCGCCACTCCTGACGACATACGCGCCACAACGCGTATCTTCGTGCAGATCGTATGCGCGGGCAGCGTGTTTCAGTGCTTGGGCATGGGTCTGAATAACTTCCTGCGCGTGGCGGGCAAGCCAAACCTGTCTCTTGCGACCTCGGTTCTGGGCACCGTGATGTGCATCGTGTTCAACTTCATCTTCGTCATCGTGATGGGCAAGGGCGTTCCCGGTTCGGCGGTTGCTACCCTTTTGGGCATGTGCTGCGGCATGGTTCCCGTCATTTGGTATTTCGTGGCGGCGAAGACGGCGCCTTTCCACCTGAAGCTTTCTTGCTGCAAGCCCGAGCTTCGCCTGATGGGTCAGATCTGCGCACTTGGTTTGGCTTCCTTTGCCATGCAGTGCGCTCAGGTCGTTACGAGCCTCATCTTTAACGAGGTCGTCACCAAGTATGGTGCGATGGATCCCATCGGTGCGACGGGCGCTCTTGCCGCCGTCGGCGTTGCTTTCCGATCCATGATGATCACCTTCTGCCCGCTCATCGGCATCACTATGGGCGCGCAGCCCATCTTCGGGTACAACTACGGCGCACGCAACTGGCAGCGCGTGCTTGACCTGCTCAAGCTGTCGACGTTCTTCGGCGTTGGTCTGGGAGCTTTCTTCTTCGCCTTCTGCCACCTGGCACCCGAGCTGATCGTGTCGCTGTTCGGTATGCAGGCCGAGCTGGCCGACTACGCCTCTCGCGCGGTCGTCATCATGTCTACCTTCCTTCCGCTGGTTGGCTTCCAGATCGTGGGATCTAACTACTTCCAGGCTTCGGGTCAGCCCATCAAGGCAGCTGTTCTGGGCCTTACGCGCCAGGTGCTCTTCCTCATCCCGCTGTATGTCTTCGCACCGCCCATCTTTGCGTCGTGGTTCGGTTTCAGCGAGCTGTTCGGTGTTGTGACCTGCGTTCCCGCAGCTGACATTTTGTCCGTTGCCTTCACGGCGGGCTTCGTTGCTTACGAGGTGAAAAAACTGCGTGATTTGCGCGATGGCCGTCGCACCGAGATCAGCAAATCTAAGATCAAGATTGAGGTGTAGAAGGTAAGCGCACTCTCGCTGGGTGTTTTGCGCGATGGGCGCTCATGGCCTTGCGTCCTTTCTTTCGCCTGCGCATCCGGCGACGACCGGGATTTCCGTGAGGATTGCTACCGGAGTTGAGGGTCGGCCAACCTTTGCGATGAGCTAATCTGCCTCCTGAAACGCCAATCGCGTTTCAAGCGCGTTTCCCCTTCACCCGTGTGCTTCGTGGCGGCGCGCGCTCGCGTATAATGCTAGGGTTGAGTTAATGAGTAGGACGCCTAGAGAGGGAGCCTATGGATATGGATATTCTCGTCAGGCTGGAGAAGCTTAACCAGCTTCGCCTGACCGAAGAGCAGAGGGCTCAGCAGCTCGCCTTTTTCGCCGAGCGCGAGGCCGAGATGGCGCAGCTTGACGCCATTGATACAGCGGACGTGGAGCGCATGGTTCACGTGATGCCGCTCGAGAATGTGTTGCGCGAAGACCGCGCAGATGAGCCGTTCTCCCGCGAAGACCTGC
>JAFXIM010000210.1 GCA_017533165.1 Eggerthellaceae bacterium | reverse complement strand
GGCGAGCAATGCCTGGATTTGGGAGATATCGTTAGTGAGGCGCGTGATGATCGTGCCTGTGCCCAAGCGCTCCACCTGCGCGAACGACAGGTTCATCACGCGCTCGAAGCAGGCCTGACGAATGCGGTTGCCCGTTTTCTGGGTTGCCAGCTGGGCAAACAGGTTGCAAAGAGACCCTGCCACGCCGCCGCCGATTGCTACAAGGGCCATGGCAGCGCCGATTGTCAGAACGCGCTCAAGCCCGCCTTCGGCAGACAAGATTCCCTCGTCGACGATGCTGGCCATCAGCATAGGTTGGATCAGGTCGGCACCGGCGTCGCCCAGCATGAAGAACACCGTCAGCGCGGCGAAGGGAAGGTATGGTTTGAGGTACTTCCACATGATCAGATGTCCTTCTTGTTGATCTCGGTTCCATCATAACGCAGGGTTGAGACCTTCGGCTTTGGCGCGGAGCCCACGTTACACGTAAGGGGCTCTTGCTCGGGGGCGGCCGACGGCTCAGTGGTATGATTTCTCCGTATCTGAAGAGAGGGGATATTGTGACTCAGTGTACGGATCGGCATCTCGGGCAGCAAGACGTTCTCGCCCTTGCTGAGGGCGCGGGCATAAGGCTTGCGCGGGAGGATCTTGCCTCCGTGACGGCTGAGCTCAACGGCTTGATCGATGGCCTTGCCCCCCTTGCGGCATATTGGGAAGGTTTGCCTTGCGAAGGTGAGCGTGATCTTCGTGGATAGGCAAGCGCATGCCTTCGCCGCTATGACGGCCTCGCAGATTCGCCGGGGTTTGCTTGCGCGTGAGTTCAGCGCGGTTGAAGTCGCGCGCGCGTCGCTTGAGCGTATAGAGGCTTTGGACCCGCGCATCGGCGCTTTTCTCGAGTCGACCTCCGAGCTTGCCATAGAAGCGGCAGCTTGCGTTGATGCGCGTATCGCGCGGGGCGAGGCTGACGCGCTTGGCCCGCTTGCGGGCGTGCCGGTTGCCTTCAAGGACAACCTGCACCTGCGCGGCACGCGCACGAGTTGCGCTTCCCGCATGCTGGACGGATGCGTCTCGCCGTTTACGGCCGAGTGCGTGACGCGTATGCTGGAGGCTGGGGCGGTGCCCCTTGGTAAGCTCAATCTGGATGAGTTCGCCTTCGGTAGCTCTACTGAAACCTCTGCGTTTGGCAAGACGAGGAATCCGTGGGATCTGTCACGCGTACCCGGTGGCTCTTCGGGTGGAAGTGCGGCTGCGGTTGCAGCGGGCTTGGCAACGGTGGCTCTGGGATCTGATGCAGGCGGGTCTATCCGTCAACCAGGTGCTTTCTGCGGCGTGGTGGCGGTGAAGCCCAGCTACGGGCTTGTCCCAAGCCGTGGCGTGGCGGCTTTCGTGGATTCCGTTGACCAGGTGGGTCCCCTGACTCGATCGGTCGAGGATGCCGCCCTGGTCATGAACGTGATAGCCGACGGTGCGACCGATTATACGAGCGAGCTTTCGCGGGGAGTTGAAGGCATGCGCATAGGCATAGTTCCTTCGTTTGTCGAGGCACCGGGTTTGCGCGCCGAGGTCCGTGCGGCGGTGTTGGGGGCCATTGGGGACTTGCAAAGCGCGGGGGCGCAGCTGGTGGAGCTAGACCTTCCTCATGTCGATGCTGCTATGAGCGCATACTACGTACTTGGCCCGCGTGCAGCTTTCGCCAACTTGGCGCATTTTGACGAGGAGCGCTTTGGGCACCGTTTTGTTGGGGAAAGCCCAGTTCGGCAAAATGCAGGGCAGCTTGATTTCGGGCTGGAGGCAAAGCGTCGCATCTTGCTTGGCGCTTATCTTCTCCATTCCGAGGAAGGGGAGCGTTATTACCAAGCTGCCATGAGGGTGCGCAGTTTGGTACAAAACGATTATGCGCGGGCATTCGAGCTCGTTGATGCCATCGTGGCGCCGGTTACGCCAAGCGTGGCATTTAGGTTTGGCGAGGTGAGCGATCCGCACGAAATGCACCTGTCAGATATGTTCACCGTTTCCGTCAACATTGCAGGAAACGCGGCTATGAGCGTGCCCGTGGGTTTGGGTTGCGATTCTGGTTTGCCCGTGGGCGTGCAGGTGATCGCTCCCGCTATGCAAGACGAGAACATGCTGCGCGTTGCGGCTTCCTTGGAGCGTGTGTATGGGGAAGCCGGTATTGCACCCGCCTTCAGGTAGTGTTGAGTTTCCTGCTTTTGCCCCACGGGCTCTCTTGGACTCGTGTGCTGTGCTAAAGTCTTGATCGAATTTCAAGCGAAGGGAGAATAGTGAGCTCTTGCGGTTTTTCCGATCTGGGATATGCGAAGGCCGACACGGCACGTGCTGAGCGTCAGGGCGTTGCCGAGGTGATTTACGGGGCTGGCAAGACGGCTGGCCAGATTGTCGGCATTGCTCGCGCGCTCATGGAAGGCGGACAGGAGCGCGTGCTTATCACGCGCCTTGATGCGGATAAGGCCCGTACCGTTGAGTCTCTGTGGAGCGACCCTCTTTCCGTGATCGAGGGCGAATGCGAGGCTTTTCCCCAGGTGGGTTTCGAATATCATGCCCAGGCTGGCTTGGGCGTCATCGGAGGTATGCCGGAGGCGGATGGCAGGGGCCTGGTGATCGTTGCGGCTGCTGGCACGAGCGATATGGCGGTGGCCGAGGAAGCGGCCCTTACCGCGGAGTTTTTGGGTAATCGGGTAGAGCGGCTTTATGACGTGGGCGTGGCGGGCATACATCGTTTGCTTGCGTACAGCGACCTGTTGGCGAGTGCGCGGGTTATCGTGGCGGTTGCCGGCATGGAGGGCGCGCTACCCAGCGTTATCGGCGGCTTGGTATCCTGTCCGGTTATCGCGGTTCCTACCAGCGTGGGCTACGGCGCTTCGTTTGGCGGCGTGACGGCCCTGCTCGCCATGCTCAACTCCTGCGCGAGCGGCGTATCGGTGGTCAACATCGACAACGGCTTTGGCGCCGCGTATCAGGCTAGCTTGATCAATCACTTGGATTAGCCGCGATCCTGCGCGGGTTTTCGGCTTTTTGCTGAGGGGATGCGAATATGACAAAGACCTTGTATTTGGAATGCAGCTCAGGCATCAGCGGCGATATGGCCGTTGCGGCTCTTCTCGACTTGGGTTCGCCCGAGGAGAAGGCGGCACGCGAAAAGGCGGTTCTGGACGTTCTCGGCAGCATTCCCGTGCAGGGTTTCGAGATTCGCATCAGCCGCGTGGAGAAATCGGGCCTCGATGCTTGCGACTTCGACGTGGTGCTCGACGCTGCGCATGAGAACCATGACCACGACATGGACTATCTTTACG
>JAFXIM010000209.1 GCA_017533165.1 Eggerthellaceae bacterium | reverse complement strand
TCTCATGAAGATTTCTTTCAGAAATAAGTCTTACTGCATTTTTTTTGAAATCCTGACTGTCAGAAGCCTCGTCAAGAATTGCAGACACGATTCCCATATGGGAAATGTCAAGAACGAAATCGGGAGAAACCGTATCAAGGCTTTTAGCTGCGAGATATACTGCCTCGAATATATCATAGGAATCTATGTCTCCTATACATTCAAGTCCTGCCTGCATGATTTCCTTGAACTGATGTGTTCTCTGCGAAACTCTGTAAACATTTTCGTTATAATAAACCTTCTGCTTACAGCCTTCTTCATCCGTTGTGTTTTTTATAATAGAGAGGGTAACGTCGGGCTTTAACGCAAGCAGCTTACCGTTTGTATCGTTAAAGGTTATCACGCTGTCGCTAACAAGAAAATCCTTATTGCGTACGTAAATGTCATACTCCTCGAATTTACTCATTTTAAAGGGTAAATACCCATAGCTGTTATAAAGAGCTCTTAATGCAAATATCGCTTTCTCTTCACTTTTAAAAAGCATATTATCTATCATTTCTCGTCCTTCTTATCAAGTCTGTCAAGAACTAATTTATACCCACCGTCACCATATCCGAGACATTTATTAACACGGCTTATGGTTGCGGTGCTCATACCCGTTTCTCGGCTTACGACCATATAGTTTTCACCGTTTACAAGCATTGATGCCGCTTTTAATCTTTGAGCAATATCCTGTATTTCCTTTACGGTACAGATATCCTCAAAGAATTTATAGCATTCTTCAATTGTTTCAAGGGTAAGAATAGCTTCAAAAAGCCTATCAATATCCTTGCTGTTCATTCTGTTCATAATTTACCTCGCTTTAGCACTTTAGCACTTTAATATGCTAAATTATAGCATTATTGCGTAAGCTTGTCAAGAGCTTTTTTATATTTTATTACGTATAATACAAATTAAAGCCGAATCCGCCCGTAAAAGGGCGGATGGCATTAAAATCAAAGCTCGGCTATTACCTCAACCTCACAAAGAACTCCCTTGGGAAGGTCCTTTACTGCTACGCAGCTACGGGCGGGCTTTGAGGAAAAATATTTTCCGTATACTTCATTAAACGCGGCAAAATCCTTTATGTCCGCAAGAAAGCAGGTAGTCTTTACCGCTTTATCATAGGATGAGCCTGCTGCTGAAAGAACCTCACCAAGATTCTTCATAACCTGCTCTGTCTGTCCCACTATATCGGAAGCCTCAACATTTCCCGTGGTGGGAACAATAGCTATCTGTCCGGAGGTAAACACAAATCCGCCGCTTACAACAGCCTGTGAATAGGGGCCTATTGCTGCGGGTGCCTTGTCAGTTGCAATCTTTCGCCACGCGAAAACTACAAGGGCTATCATGGATAGCAATCATCTAAACACCTAGGAGGTCACCCATGGCAGTACCCGTGAAAGCAGCGGTCGAAGCCGCCCTTGAACTCGCGAAGAATCCGAAAGTTCAAAAGGGAGCAAAGGATCTCGTTAACTTCGCTGCAGAGCATTCGGATCAGATCGGGGAAGCGGTCAAAGCTGCGGCACCTCACGTGAAGAAGGCCGTCGATGGCGGCGTCGATGCCGGCGCCCAGGCTCTGAAAGCCGGAGCGGCCAAAGGAGCGGATGCGGCAAAGGCGGTAGGCGCGGTGGCAGCAGATTTTGCAGACAAGGCAAAGCAGACGGCGGACCGAGCCAAGGACGGAGCAAAGGTCGCAGCCGAGGGTCGCGCCGAGGCCAAGGCTCTCGCCGAGGCGAGACGCGAGCTTCTGCAGTGTGCAACGGTGCAGAAAGCGGCGAGCGAGTTCATGGATGAATGGGAGGCGGCCTCTCAAACCGGGTTGCCAAGTCCGCTTAAGGTTCCGGGTCACTACGTCGTCGCAGTTTATAAAGGCAGCACCAAGATGACGCCCCTCGATAAGTACGAGGACGTCTACGTAGGCGGCTCCGCTGACATCGGTGCAAGCGTGCGCGCGCACCTTTTCGGGTCGGGCAACCCTGACCTTTACGCAGATTTCAAGTACGGCCAAAACCTCGTCATATACGCCTATCCCGATTCAGATTTCAGCGAAGGCAACGCCGATGCTACTGAGCAGTTCATGACCGCGCTCGGCGCCAAGGAGTCGTACAACGCACGCGAGATCGCCTAAGCAGGCGGTTTGTCCAACTTACGGAGGGGGGATCGCTTTGAGCAACGTGAACGTCACATTGAACGTCCTCGCCTGCCTGATCACCTCAGGTGAGGCGACCGATCCCCTCGTCGAGACCCTCGAGATGCGGGGCATCGTTGACGATGCGCGAAAGATCAATCTCTTTGACGGGGAGCGCGGCCCCCGCATCTTTGTCGAGACGAAAGAGTACCTTGAATGCGACTGGGACGACCTGTTCGCAGACCGCGACACCGCGATCAGACACATCTTCAACTGGGTGAAAACAAACCACGCCAAAGACGCGCGGCTTTCCTTCAGCATGGCCTCCGATACGACGAACGTGGCCTACAAGCTTCACCTCTCGCTTGAGGATCGCTCAAGCCTGCGCTTCAGACTCGAGTTCGACATGCAGGACGCCCGCCATCCCGTGTTTCGTAAGTGTGAGGTCCGCATGAGGCGCGCGAACGCTAACTACTTCCTTGCGCCCCTCGACATAAACGGGGGCATGAAGCATTCCCCCACCGCGTTTTTGCAGTGCATTAGGGAATGCGCCGAGTACGCCGAGATCCAGGCGCTGGCAAGCGCCATCGCGGAAGAGGGCTTCGTCGGGCATGTATGCAGGATCGCCACCAATGGAGAGCCATGGGGCGAGGAGAGCTACTTTGACCGCGATGAGTGGGGCGAGAAGGTCGCTCGGTCGGTGTACCTAGCAACCTACGGATCCGAGCGGTATGAGTACGAGATAGACGATGAGGGCAACGAGCGCGCGACGCTTCGATGCGGAAAGCACTTCAAGTGCCTCTTCAAGCAAAAGGCCGGCGGGAATACACGCCTTAGGAACGTCGTGTTTACTGGCACGGCGACGGGCAAGCAGGCTCCGAAGCCGGCGGCCGCAAAGGCAAGCCCCGCGTCTAAGAACCCCAAGCAGGCCGCCGTCCCCAAGTCCTCGACCCTACTTAAGCCTGCAAAGGAGAAAGCTGCTGCGCCTTCTGGCAAGCAAGATAAAGATGAGTTCGCAGGCTCCACGTCCCAGCCAAAGCAAAAACCAGGTTACCGCAGAGTGGAAATCGGGGAGAAGGACGTTCTTGTCCGGCTGGAGACCGCGAACTACGAGGCGCATAGGCATGCGACCGAGCGAGTTGAGATATCCGTGGAGGTCAAGCAGCCGCTTGGCAGAACGCTGCGCGTGCCGGTCACGGCGTACTGGTGCAAGAGCTGTAAGGCCTATCTCCTCTCCCCCTTCGCATACAACACACTCAAGGGAAACGGTCGCTTCATCTGCTGCAAGGTCGTGAAGGACGGCGAGATGGACTCGGGCGGAAACCTCGTCGATAAAAGATCGACCGAGTGTTTCCTCGCTGAAGAGTCGCTTCTCCACAGCTACGGCTACAACGTGGGCAAGAAGGACAGCCTCACGCCCGCGGAGCGAAGGATGATCCTCGAGTTCGTGGTCGACCGCGGCATCATGAATCCTGCTCGGGCCATAGGATTTCTCCAATATCTCGTCGATCGGGCGAAATCGCGTAAGAAGGCCGACATGAGTAACGCCATCCACTGCTGGGAGACTGATATTCGCTTCCTGAAGGAGCTTGAAAAGAAGCGGTGAGCGTTCGGGTAAGAACTTGGTTGACGCTCGGGCAACTACAGACCCTTGAAGTAATCCCTCACCTTAGCAGCCATGAGCTTTCTGCGAGCGTCAAGGAACGCCTCGTAATCATCAGCAGTCATATCAACCACTTCAGCAGGAATGCACTTAGCTGCTAGATTCGAGAAGAAGCCCTCTTCGGTCAAGACGTTGCCATACGTATTCTTTCCGGCACGAATTGTCTGAAGCAGAGTAAAAAACGGGATAGAAATGCGGATACAGCTTCTACCATCAAAATGCGCAGCACGCAGGTTAATGAATCAATCCCGCCTAGCCACGGATTAGCTCGGGTGGTAGCCTTTGTTTGAGGACTTGTAGGCAGGTCCCTTCCGCGGCATATGCGGACCAAGCACCATCAATCGCAGGAAGTCATCACGCGCATGATCATCTACAGCGGAACCAAGAGCGCCTTCATGACCGAGGTCGAAGACGACACCATCGCCTACACCATTCGTGACAACATCCTCGAAAAGATGCACCGCCACACGGGCGATGCCGAGTTCCGCGCATTCACCAACTCACTCGAATACATGTACAAGGTTCTCAACGACTCCGAGATTCCCAACGACTCCGGCGTTGCGATCGAATACAACCTGCCCAACACCGCAAAGCGCGTCGACTTCCTGGTTTCCGGCTACGACAACCAGGGCAAGTCCCACGTGGTCATCATCGAGCTCAAGCAGTGGCAGGAGCTCAAAAAGGTCGACAGCCTTGACGCCATTGTAGAGACCTTCGTTGGCGGTGGCCTCCGCCGCGTGGTTCACCCTTCCTATCAGGCGTGGAGCTATGCGCAGATGATCCGCGACTACAACGAATACGCACAGGTTGAGGGCGTGTCGCTTTGGCCGTGCGCTTACCTTCACAACTATTTGCGCAAGCAGCAAAACGATCCGCTGGATGACCCCGTTTACGGTGACTACCTCGAGGAGGCGCCCGCCTTCACTTCCGGAGAGGTACGCAAGCTGCGCGAGTTCATCAAGGAGGTCGTCAAGGCGGGCGACGCCAACGAGATCCTGTACGAGATCGATAACGGCCGCATCAAACCCTCGAAGAGCCTGCAGGACGCCATCGTGGGCATGCTGGAGAACAACCCCGAGTTCAACCTGATCGACGACCAAAAGGTTGTGTTCGAGCGCATCATGGAGCTGTCCCGCAAGTGCGATCGCGACGGCAAGAAGCGCGTGCTCATCGCGCAAGGCGGACCCGGCACCGGCAAGACCGTCATCGCCATCAACCTGCTTGCGCGCCTCACGCAGGAAGGCGTGTTTGCACAGTACTGCTCCAAGAACAGCGCGCCGCGCAGCGTGTACACCAAAAAGCTCAAGGGCCGCCACCGCAAGAGCAGCATCGACAACATGTTCAAGGGATCGGGCGCCTACGTTGACGCGCCCAAGAACTCGGTTGGCGCCATCATTGCCGATGAGGCTCATCGCCTGAACGAGAAGTCGGGGCTTTACGGCAACCAGGGCTTCAACCAAATCTACGAGATCATCCGCGCAGCCAAGCTGAGCGTGTTCTTCATTGACGAAAGCCAGCGCGTCACCGTGAAAGACATCGGCAGCGTTGACGAGATCAAGCGCTTTGCCAAGTCCTGCGGAGCCGAGGTCTACGAGGAGGAGCTGGTTTCGCAATTCCGCTGCAATGGTTCTGACGGCTACCTGGCCTGGCTCGACGATGTTTTGGGCATTCGCGAGACCGCCAACTACGACTTAGACGACATCAACTACGAGTTCGTCTCCTTTGGCACGCCGGAGGAGATGCGCGAGGCGGTTGTTGCGCGCAACGCGGAATCCAACAAGTCGCGCATCCTGGCTGGCTATTGCTGGGATTGGCCTAAGGCGGGTCGCGCAGACACCAACACGCATGAGATCAAGATTGGCGACTTCGGCATCAGCTGGAACCTTGATGGCGGCGAGGACTTCGCCATCAGCCCGACATCTATCAACGAGGCGGGCTGCATCCACACCACGCAGGGCGTGGAGTTTGAGTACGTCGGCGTGATCATCGGAGACGACCTGCGCTACGAGGACGGACGTTTGGTGTGCGATTACCGGAAGCGAGCCAAGACCGACCAGTCGGTCAAGGGCTTGAAGAAGATGGAGGAGGAAGATCCCGAACGCGCGAGCAAGCTGGCCGACGAGATCATCAAGAACACCTACCGCACCCTGATGACGCGCGGCATGAAGGGCTGCTACGTATACGCGACCGACCCCGGCTTGCGCGCGTATCTGCAGAAGCGCGCTCGAGGTGCGCGGCTGTACCAGGTAACGGAGTTTTAGATTGTGAGCGAAGGACTTTCTTATTATTCCATGACCTGGTTTTGCTACATAGCGGAGTGCGCTGACGGCACCTACTACACCGGAATAGCCACCGATGTCGATCGTCGCATGGCGGAGCACAACGCCGGCACCGGCGCGAAGTACACGCGCTCCCGCACTCCCGTGACCTGCGTTTGGTCGGAGGAGCACCCGGATCGATCCAGTGCCTCGAAGCGCGAACGCGAGCTGAAATCTCTGACTCGCGTGCAGAAGGAACTTCTTGTCGCGCAGGGTTGAGGGGCGCTTACCTTCCCCACCAAAATGATTAGTCGGGCTGGGTGCGGCTCACCTTGCAACATGGCTCTTCGCATAATTCGCAGGCCCTATAATGATGATATCCCCAACAAAAGGAGGTCTCCCATGACTGACCAAGAGCCCATCTACGAAGTACCCGACAGCGCTCAGGCCAAGAGCGTGCTCGAGGGCCGCTACGACGAGGCGGCCGCGATTCTCGAGGACGAGGATCAGGTCGAGCGCGTGCTCCAGCGCCTCGAGAAGAAGCTCAAGGACATCCCGATAGCCGGCGAGGCGCTTTCCAGCCTGCCCGTGCTCATCTCGCTTGTGCGCAGCTACGTGAAGAAGGAGTACACCGACATCCCCATCGGGTCCATAGTCGCGGTGCTCGCCGCCATCCTGTACACGGCGTCGACCATCGACCTCATTCCGGATTTCATTCCGATCGCGGGCTACCTGGACGACGCGGCGGTTATTGCGGCCTGCCTGTCCGTTGTGAGCTCCGATGTCGAGGAGTACCGCGCTTGGCGTGAGGTTAACGGCAAGCAGGTTGTGTAGGAATCTGCTTGGCGTGAGATGACGGCAAGCAGGTGGTGCAGGAACCTGGCTGCGGGCCTAACAGGGGGCGGTTCATTGCTGAATTGGGGTGCAGTTCATGCAATGAGCCGCCCCTTGCGTTTTTGGGCGGACGGCGGGAAGAGCTATGCGCTGGCTGTGTTGAACCATTTAGAGCGCTGGGACTTTTATCAATTT
>JAFXIM010000208.1 GCA_017533165.1 Eggerthellaceae bacterium | reverse complement strand
GGTTTATCACCTGTTCGCAGGGTTTTGACGCCCCGTCGTAGCGGCAGGCCTCACCGAGCAAACAGGCGCTGACAGCTATCCTCACGAGATGCCTTCCTTCCACGTTGCTGGCCGACCGTGCCTCACGCTCATCTTCGCGAATTGCGGTTTGCCGCACGCGATGGCGGCATACATTCCAAAGCATACTGCCTTTGGGCGAAAAATCGACCAATCCTCGGTATGCGGACTCCGCCTGTCTTCGCAGTTTCTCCACAAATAGAGTACAATCGATCAACATACTTTCTACTGATAACAGGAAAGGTTGGGTCATGGAAAGAGAGAAATTCGGCACACGTATGGGATTCATTCTCATCAGTGCTGGCTGTGCTATCGGTTTGGGAAACGTATGGCGCTTCCCTTACATCACCGGCGAATACGGCGGCGCGGCTTTCGTGCTCATGTACTTAGTTTTCATGGTGGTGTTGGGACTGCCCATCATGGCCATGGAATTCTCGGTAGGCCGTGGTAGCGGCAAGTCCACCGCGCGCGCGTTTGACGTGCTCGAGCCCGAAGGCAGCAAGTGGCATAACTTCAAGTGGGTGGGCCTTGCTGGCAACTACCTGCTGCTCATGTTCTACACCACGGTTGCTGGTTGGATGCTTGCCTACATTCCCAAGATGGCATCGGGTGAGTTCAAGGGGGCCACGGGCGAGCAGACGGCTGCGGCTTTCGGCGGCATGCTGGGAGATCCTCTCGGACTCATCTTCTGGATGCTCGTTGTCTGCGCTGTGGCAATCGTTTTGTGCGCCATGGGTCTGCAGAAGGGCGTTGAGCGCATCACCAAGGTTATGATGGTGGCTCTGCTTGCCATTATCGTCATTCTTGTGATTCGCGCTTTGACGCTTCCGGGTGCTATAGCTGGCGTTGAGTTCTACCTCAAGCCGGACTTCTCCAAGATCTTCGCGAGCCCGGATACCTTCTTCGAGGCAGCCTATGCGGCAATGGGCCAATCCTTCTTCTCTCTGTCCATCGGCATGGGCTCCATGGCTATTTTCGGTAGCTACATCAACAAGGACCGTTCCCTCATGGGCGAGGCAGCAACGATTGGCATCCTTGACACTCTTGTTGCGCTGACTACCGGTCTCATCATTTTCCCCGCATGCTTCGCGTTCGGCGTTTCCCCCGATTCGGGTCCGGGCCTTATCTTCCAGACCCTGCCCCCCGTGTTCGAGCAGATGCCCTTCGGTGTTGCTTGGGGCGTTCTCTTCTTCATCCTCATGAGCTTTGCCGCTCTGTCTACGGTCATTGCCGTGTTCGAGGGCATTTGTGCCTGGTGCATGGACCAGTGGGGTTGGGACCGCAAGAAGGCCGTTATCGTTAACGCCATCGGCATTCCGCTGCTCTCGCTTCCCTGCGCGCTTGGTTTCAACGTGCTCTCTGGAGTGGCCATCCCCGGCATTGGTGACATCCAGGCAATCGAGGACTTCATCGTCTCCAACAACATCCTGCCGCTCGGCAGCCTCGTGTTCGTCATGTTCTGCGTGAGCAAGCGCGGCTGGGGCTGGGATAACTTCCTGGCTGAGGCAAACGCCGGCGCGGGTCTGAAGTTCCCGAAGTGGCTGTACAACTGGATGCGCTTCGGCGTGCCCGCCCTGGTTCTGGTCATCCTGGTCATGGGATGGATGCCCATCATCAAGGTGTGGTTCGGCTTAGGCTAGCCGCAGCGTTTTAGACCGAGTTCTGCATGGGGCGTCCGCCGGCTTGTGGCGGGCGCCCTTTTAATATGAGCAGGACATTGTCAATAGGCAAAGTTGGGCCTGACCCCGATTGATTCAAGGGTCAGGCCTTTTCTCTATCTCAACCCTCCTGCGGTGACCTTGGCGTGTCTTTCCGACGCTCGTCTTTGCAGTTTAATATCCGCCCGTGGCGCTTTTTGGCGCTGGGCAATCCGTTGCTACGGCTGGGGTTATCTCGTCGTTTGACAGTCTTGTGTCGCGGGTGGCGCCTTTGGCGCTCGCAAAAAAGGAGACTGGAGTTCGCCCCAACGGCCTCGGATCAGACCGCAGGATGGGATGGGAGCCGCTATGCCGTCACGTCGCCGACCACGAGCCTACCCACGCTCGACCATGCACCCGATCGCCCATGCCCAGCACGCGAGCTCTCGGGCCGTGGCTACGTTGGCCTTGTTCTTGTGCACGCCCCTCTCGAGCATGGAGACGCGCCTCTCGACCAGGCGCCTGACGCCCTTCGCGGCGTGCCTTCGCGCCGCCGGGTCGGGCAGCTGCCCCTTGGCGAGCTCCTTGGAGCGCGCCGAGCAGTGCGAGTAATGCCACGCCGACTCGACCAGCGTTCTCCTCAGGTGCCTGTTACCGGCCTTGGTGATGCCGCCGCGGTGGACGCCCTCGCCGCTTGAGTGCTCGGAGGGGACGAGGCCTATCCACGCCGCGAAGGACCTCGCGTTCTTGAACCTCGAGAACTCATCTGCCTCGAAGACCAGGTCGGCGGCCGTCATGACGTCGACGCCCTTGAGGCACCTCAGCGAATCTACCCGCGTTTTCCATCTGGGCTTCTGCGCTTCGGCCTCGACCAGCTTCTCGAGGCGGGACTTCTCCTCGCAGGCCGCCTTCACCCTGTCCATGTAGTAGGCGAGCACCTCGCGGTCGGCCTTCTCCTTGAATTCGACCCTCTTGATCCAGGTCCAGTGGGCGGCTGTCCAGTTGCCCCTTCGCTGCCCGGTGGGGGTGAGCTCGTCGAAGATGAGCCCGTGCCTGATGAGGAACTTGGAGAGAAGCTGCTTGGACCGCGCGAGCTCCTCGCGCGCGTCCTCGAGAGCTCGGGTCAGGTCGCGCGCGGCCTCGCACTCGTCATCGGGCACCCACACCTCAACGACGTTGCCCACGGAGAGCATCCTGGCGAGGAACTCGGCGTCGTTGCGATCGTTCTTTCTCCTCCTGTCAGCTGCGGGCTTGATCATCTTGGACACGGCGCCGATGACGCAGTCCACGCCGAGCGCGGCGAGCTTCTTCTGGAGGTCGAAGCCGGTGACGCCGCTCTCGTAGACGCATCTCGCGGGCTGCGG
>JAFXIM010000207.1 GCA_017533165.1 Eggerthellaceae bacterium | reverse complement strand
CTGTCAAACATTCAAGTTGCGCCCCATATCAGTAGATATTCTAGCATTGTCCTTTACTGAAGGGCGGATGGAGGCCTTCTTCGCTTGGTATTAGATGCAATCTGGTAAAATGCGCGCCAACGAGGCTGACTTGCGACGGATCAGTGCTGGGTTCCCGAATGGGAGTAGGCGGAAACGCTTAGAATCCTTTGCCCCTGGGGTCACCCTCGTTTCGTTTTGTTGGACCTAAAGCCCAAGACTCGCCCTCAAGTACCTGTTTCAAGATGCTCGCCGTTCCTTCCCCGATTCGCGGGTCTTCACTTTCCTCATCCGAAAGCGAGAGAATGGCTGAAAGGGGGTCGATGGCCTGCTCATTCATGGAGTCAAGGGCATAGCGCATAACCTGCACGGCGCAAGCGGGGGCATTCCACTGGTCCCATTCCACAATCCCTTTGCCCTCTCTCAATCCTAGCTCGCCTTCCTGCTCCCTGGTGATGGCGAAGGTAGGGTAGGGGTTGTCGGCAAGCTCCGCGTGGTGGCAAATTGCGGATAACCCGCTAAGTGACAAGTGATGGTATGCGGGAATGTGGCTCAGCCGATATTCCCTGATGACGGGGTTGAAAAGATGCGGTGCTGCCCTTGTCAGAAATTGCTTTCGGTTGGCTTCCGGGTGAAACCAGCGTATTCCATCTATGACCACGATCCATCTCGGATCGATGGCTGCCAGCTCGTCAAAGACAAGGGATGCGGTTATTTTGGGCATTCCCAAGAGCCTTGACGCCTGCACCAAACTGACGTCCGTCCACCTCTCGTAGTCGTATACAGTTTCCAAAATGAAGCGCTGGGCTTGAGCCGAAACCTTCCCCGCAGTACGTCTTTGCATGGGAATCACTCCTTGTGGCAGTTTCGTCAAACGTACCGCAAAGGGTGGCGCCAAGGGAAACGTTATGGCGGTGAGCGCTTAGTGCGGATGCATGTCGTTTTGATGTTTTAGTCCAACTCAAATGGCTCTATGTTTCCGAACATGAACTGCAGCTTGCCCACGCGTTTCTCGATGTGCCAATGACCGCAGTACCACTTTCGGAAGTTCAGCTTCTTCTCGATCTCGTCAAGCCAAAGCTCGGTGCTCTTGTCTACCGTGCTCTGGTCGATGCCGTCAATGTAGGCCTCGATTGGCTCGAAGGAGGTGGGGCAGGTGTGCGTGAGTACGGCGTCGATTTCCCACCCAAGGGAGTCGAGTTTTGCTTCTACACGCGCCTTGGTTTCCTCGTCGGGCTGCTCGTCGGCGAACCAGCTCCAGCCGTGCATGAGCCGGTAATGCTTGTCCACGCTGTACGCACCGCCGATGACGATGGCGGAAATGCCGTCGAAATCGTACACCTCGCCATCTTTGGCGAACAGGAGGTTGGGGTACGCATCCTCCACGTAGGCGATGCCGCCCCGCCACTCGATTTCCCGATAAAGATGGGGAAGCGAATGTGGGCGTGCCTCGTGATTGCCGTGGATGCAGAAAATGGTGGCGGGAATCTTGGCTACGAGCTTTTTGGCTTGAAGATCCCTCTCGTTGAGAAAGTAGTTCACGCCTGCGTCTCCCAAGACAACAAGCACGTCGTCTTTGGTCAGGTTGTTGAAAGCGCAAAAGCACTTAATGGGCTTGAAGTTCCCGTGCGTGTCACCAGTTATGTAGAACACGGCTCTCCTCTCGTTGTTTGTGAAATGAAATTACTGAAAAACAAGGAATATTTATTTGATTTTAAGTAATTTTAGACTATATTGAAGTGAATCAAAACAATTACGGGCATTTCTCAAAAGCATAGGAGGCGTCATTGAAGACCTTTACTTCCGCCAGCGCAGCTAAGTACTTGAAGAGCCTTCAGGATAAGAAGGACCATCTCATCAGCGTGGAGAGGAACAACTGCGTATACCAGCTCGCTCCAGGCGAGGAGGTTGAACCTCCCGAGTACGACTACGAGGCTATGCGTCGCGAAATCGCGGAGATCGACGACCAGATGAGGGCGGTTCGCCATGCCCTGCATGTGTTCAACGCCAACGAGGTGCTACCTGAGAGCGGCATAACCATCGACGAGGCGCTTATCCTGCTTGCCCAGCTGGGCAGCGAGAAGGGTCGTCTCTCTACCATGCGCTCGCGGCAGCCAAAGGAGCGCGTGTCTGGCGGGTATTTCCGCGGTGAGTCTATCGAGTATCGCTTCACAAACTACGATTTGGCCAAGGCCGAGAAGGACTACCTCGAGGTGTCAGAGCGAGTCTCAAACCTCCAGCTCGAGCTGGATCTATGCAACCAGACGCGAACCTTCGAGGTTGACGTGTAGAAAGCAAGCTTTCCGAGCATAGGCGGTCACTCTTGGACAAGAGTACGCAAACTCCTTTACGCGTTGTTGTATAAAGTTGGGGTTGATCGTAGTTTCGTAGTCTTTTGTGGGTTGGGGCAAACCGTTACGGTACATTGGAAAAGTTGATTTTCCGCCTCTTCCCGCCTGTGCTGAAAACTTCGCGGTGCCGTTTAGGTGCCGTGCGGCGCTGAAGTTCGGTTTCAGGCGCTACTGTTGAGAAGTGCCCGAGAGACTGGGCAGTTCGACGAGGGCGTAGCTGATGCCGGGCCTGCACGCTGATTCATGAGACTCGCGAGGCTTGGTCGTTACCTCAAAGGGGATGCGGCCTTCGCGCACCGACTGGCTCACGAAGATGTTGATGGCGGTGGTCAGACTCATGCCTAGCTGATCATACAAAGCTTCAGCTTCCTTCTTCAAGCCTTCGTCCATTCGGACAGTGATGTTCACATTGGCCACGGTTGCCTCCCATGGTGATCGTTTTGCTCGGTTGCATTCAGTAATGCGTAACCCAACATTATACCTGTTCGAGTACGTCTCTTTGATCCCGTGCGGCAGGGAATAATTGAAGCCGGCGTTCGCAGGTTCGATGTCTTCGTTGACGCAAACGATTACAAGCCGGTGAGCCTCGACGAGATCCTCAGTTTGTTCGGCGCGAAGAGAGGCTAGGCACAGGCATTCACTTCGTTCGTTTTTTCGCGGTTTGCAAATGCCAGTTGATAGCGGTAGGTTGCCGAGGCGTTTGCTTGTCTCCGCTTGGCGGTAGAGCTAAAAGTCGGTTTATGGGAGGCGAAATATATGAGCAACTTTGTCGAGGCGAATAACCTCTTTGCAGCTCACCCCGGCTATTACCTTAAAGAGGTTGTCGACGCAAGCAGCCTGGGGTTAGAGGAGTTTGCGCGAAGGCTGGCTGTGACCCCGGATAGCCTCAGCCTTCTCATTGAAGGAGAGCAAAGGCTGACGCCTGAGATGGCGGAGAGGCTTTCTGAATTGCTTGGCACCAGCGTGGCGTACTGGCTTAATCTGCAGTCTGCATACGATGAGGCGCTTGCCAAGATTTCTTCCAAAAACAAGGCAGATCAAATCAACTTGGACAATTAAGGGAATGTTTCTGCGAGGTGCATGGTAGTTGGTTAACCGAGCATGACAAGGAGGAATCGTGACAAGTAAGCAAGGTAGGACACCGCGCAGGAACATGCCAGCACCGCGCCTGCCAGAAAAACGGGAGTTCATTCCCCCGAACGTGACATGCCCCCATTGTGGGATGCGGTTTAACCTGAGGCGCCTTGAGGGGTCCTACCTTCGTCGCTGGTGTCCCCAGTGCAAGGTGCGTATCAGCGAGGAGTCCTTTGACAAGCTCGCCCAGGAGGCCCATGAGCGAAGACGAGCCGCAGGATCCGAACGCGGCGAGCTGGAGAAAAAGATTTCCAGCCTCGAGGTTAAGGCATCAGCGCTTAACAAGTGGTGGCAGTGGCCAAAGAAGCGTCTTTTGGAACGCCGCATGGCGCGGATGATTGGGGAGAGCGACCCCTCGATGAAGACGTTGTCTGAGGAAATGGCCCTCATCGATGCCAAGCTCAACGAGTACGCCCGCGATCGGTACTTCCTTGGAGAGTGGTTCCTGCGTACGCACACCTTCTGCAGGGTGCCCAAGAAGCCGGGCATCATCGCATACGCCTTGGCGCCGCGCTACGCGGACGGGGAGGACGGTTTCCTCCTCGCATACCAAGGTGGCGGCAACAAAGCCAACAGCATCGTCGCCGAATTTGCCGTATTTGAGGCGCTCCGCAAAAGGGTCGTTGACCCAGATTCTCCGCTCCACGGCGCTCAGCTTATGCCCAACCTGTACTTCCTTAAAGACGGCAACTGGAAGTCGCGCAGTTTCTGGTGCCAAGTCGATCTCGTGGTTGCCACTGAGGGCTGTGCATTCGTTATTGAAGTCAAGAACTGGCGTACCGACATCGTTGTTGAGGAGCCTTTCAGAGAACTCCTCATATCGGATGATTCCCCCATCTTCACGGACGGGGTCCGCACGGCGAACGGACTCAGGCATTATAACGTCCCCCTCTGTCAGAACTCGGATCACGCAAGATATTTCCTCGAGGCATGCGGGAAGTACTCCTTCGACCAAATCTACGAGGTGACGGTGTTCGTCAATCCCAGGTCGTTTAAATGCGAGGAGCGAGGATTCGTCAACAACGTCCTCGTAGGGGAGTTGTCAGATGGAGGTGGGACTTTCATCGAGGCAATGGAAATCACGTGTCGGGAAAACGAACCGTCCATGAGCGAAGATGAGCTTGCGGCAATGGGCGAAAGCATGGTCGACCGCTATGGGGATTTAGATCTGTCCAAAGGCGCCGTCCACGAAAGAAGGTTTTGATCTG
>JAFXIM010000206.1 GCA_017533165.1 Eggerthellaceae bacterium | reverse complement strand
TCGACACCAACGCCTATGCGCTTTCCTGGCTCCTTAAATACGACGGACAGCAAACGCGTCTGATCGGCTACCCCTGCGACACCGACCGCAACTGGGACATCTACGAAGTCGACGAGCTCTTCCCCGTTCGCTTTGTTGACTTCGAAGACACGCGCGTGCCCGTCGCCAACAAAGCCGAGAAGCTCCTCTCGGACTTCTACGGCGACTGGCAAACGCCACCGCCCAACGAGCTGCGCATAGCTCACTACCCCGACATCCTCGACTTCGGGGAGTACGCACATATCTAGCTGGCGAAGGTAAGCGCGGCGGCGCGGCCTAAAGACTTACTTGTTGAGCTCAGAATTCAACCATTCGATCAGCGGCATCTGGGCCTTGAGCTGCTCGGTGGTCACATCGGCGCCCTTCTTCACACAGGTGGCCTGAAGGGTCTGGATCATCTGATCGCTCAGAGTCACCTTGAAATCAGCGATCTCGAAGGCAGCGGCAACGCTGGCCTCGTCGGTGCCAATGGACTCAGCGCAGATCTTGATGGCCTCATCCGGGTTCTCGTTCATGAAGTCAACAGCCATCTTCTCGGCCTCAAGGAAGGCCTTGATGGATTCTTCCTTTTGCTCGTAGATCTCCCTCGTGGTGATCAGGCAGGAAACCGCGTAGGAATCGATGTTGGAGCTGTCGCCGATCTTATACGCACCCTCAATCTGGGCAACCGCGGTGTCCGGATAGGGCTGGTTTGCGGCCATCATGTCGATGTCCTTGCCGGTGGCAAGCACCGTGGGAAGCGTGTTGGCCTTGACGTCGACCAGAGTAACAAGACCCTCGCCCTGAGTGCCGAAGTCATTGAAGGAGATGCCCATGGCCTTGAGCCACGCCTTCAGCTCGGACTCGGTGGTTGCGCCCTTCTGCACGCCGCAGCGGATGGTGCCGCCGTTGGCAGCAGCAGCCTTCTCAACAGATGCCTTGACCTCGGCTTTGTTATCAGCAGCCTTGTCGTAAGCCACGATCTGCTTGTCGCCGGTCATACCAGGGCCGGCAACCCAAACCTGACCACCGGTAGCGCAGTTCGTACCAGCCAGAATGATGATGTCGTCACCGTATTCCTTGACGGCATTAGCAGCAGGGCCGTGTCCGGTTGCGGCAATGTCAACCGTACCCCCCAGCAAAGCCTCAACGGACTGCTGGCCGGAACCGGTGACCACATGCAGCGTCACCTCTGGACCGCACTCATCGTAGAAGCCCTGATTGTCAGCTACGATGATATCCTCGTAGCTGGCCTTGTTCAGATAAGCAACCGAAATGGGCTCGTAGTCGACCTTCTCCTCGGCGGAGGTGCCCGAGCAACCCGCAACCAAGGTGAGCGACAGAGCTGCGGCTGCAAGCACGGCAGCCATCTTTGTCACTTTCTTTCTCATCCTTTTTCTCCTTGTCCGTTTTTGGATGCATTCCCTTTCAAAACCGCCCGGTAATCCCCCCTAAAACGAGGCGGAGCTTAAAGGCATCAGGGATCGGATCTCCTCCGTTAAGCTAAGCACCTCGGGTGACGAAGGCTCGCGATCGAAGTCATCGGGCAGGCGCCACTCATGAGCGACGCGGCCCGGGGCCTCGGAAAACAGCACGATGCGAGAGGAGATCGCAACTGCTTCAGAAATGTTATGGGTAACGAACACGATGGTCTTGCGCCTCTCGCGCCACAAGCGGTTGAGGCTTTCGTCTAGCGCACCACGCGTTTGCTCGTCAAGCGCCGAAAAGGGTTCGTCCATCAAAAGGACCTCGGAATCCATGGCAAGAAGACGTGCGATGGCAACGCGCTGCTTCATGCCACCCGAAAGCGTATTGGGACGCGCGTCCGCAAAGCTCTCAAGGCCAACCGCAGCAAGCATCTCAAGCGCCTTTTCACGGGCCTTTCCGGCATCAAAGCGAACGCCGCGGGCCTTTGCCGACTCCTTTATGGCGAAAACGACGTTTTCGCTTACCGTAAGCCACGGAAAAAGGCTGTGCTCCTGAAACACCACGCCGCGCTCGGGACCGGGGCCTTCGATGGGCTTGCCGCGGAAGAGGACCTCCCCCGACGTAGGGGCGACAAAGCCCGCCATCATGGAAAGCGATACGGTCTTGCCGCAGCCCGAGGGACCGAGCAGGCTGACGAACTCCCCTTCCTCAATGGAAAGGTTGAGCCCATTGAGCGCAACAAGCGCACGCCCTGCCTTACGGTCGGTTATGAAGCCCTTGGAAACCTGATTCAGCTCGATAAGGCTCATGACTCCTCCATTCCCAAACGGTCCCGCATCCATCGTTCGACGGAAGCAAGGATGAGTCGATCGAACAGAAGGCCCATGAGGCAAATGACGGTAATGCAGGCAAAGGAGCCCACGTAGTCAAGCAGGTCACGCGTAAGCGAGATGGAGTAGCCCACGCCAATGCCGGTACCGACGATCATCTCGGCCGCGATGAGGACGCGCCACGCAGATGACATGCCCAGGCGAAGCGCGTTCACGATGCTCGCGGCGGATTGGGGAATGAGCACTTTGAAAAAGATCGTCACCTTGTTTGCACCCATCATCTTAGCTGCGTTGACAAGCACCTCGGGCACCATGCGGATACCACTCGAGACGCCGATGGTGATGACCATGCTGCTCACCGCGAAGATGATGAACACAGCCGACGCATCACCCAAGCCAAAGATGAGGATGGCAACGGGCAGCCAGGCAAGGCCGGGAATCATCTGGTAAACGGAAACGGGAACGATGCCGATTTGGTACACGCGGTTCGCCGAACCCAAGATGGAGCCAAGCACGATGCCCACCACGGCCGCCAGGCCGAAGCCCGTGAAAAGACGCCTCATGCTGTAGAGCAAATGCTCGTACACCGAGTGGCCATAGAGCGTCTCGCTCAGCGTGAGGTACTCGAACAAGCGCTTGAACGTGGTGACGGGATCCGGAAAGCCCAAAGGCGACGACTCAGGGTTGAATGCGAGCGCGCATGCCTCCCAAATGGCAAGGCCCACCGCCACGCCGAGAACCAGGCGGGCAAACGATCCGAGTACGTCACGCCATGCGGGAGACGCAACGTCGATCGTGGCCTCGGAGCCGTCAACTGAGCGCAGTTGATCGGCGATCAGCTGATCGTCATGCGCTTGCCGGTGCGCCACTGAGACCCCCTTGCTATATCCGACACGAAAAGAGGCGGGTGCCCGCCTTCACAAATGGGTATTATATGGCACATTCACTGTGTTTCACGAAGAATTATTGGATATGGTCTTATATTTGGCTTAAACAAATAAGAAATACCCCAATCCGAAGATACGACAAGAGGACGAAGATGAGCGAGCTTCCCGAGAGCTACCCCGCAAGCTGCGTAGACTGCGCAGTTCAAGCATGCGCCACCGCAAGCGACAACAACCCCGACTTTTGCCCCATGCACGATCTTTCCGAATCGGATATCGAGGAGTGCGTCAATTGGTACCAGGATGACGAATTCGCCCTGCGCGTCATGAGGGAAGCCTCAGCTTCCGGAAGCCGCGCGTTCAGCGAGCATCTGTGCCGCGTAGAGGAGACCATGGACTTCGCCCGACGCATGGGCTACCGAAAGATAGGCATCGCCACCTGCTCGGGCCTAGCGGCCGACGCCCGCATGCTCGCCAAGATCTTGCGCACCCAAGGCTATGAGGTCTACGGCATCGCCTGCAAGATGGGGGCTATCCGTCGCTCACGCTTCGACGCTCCCGAAAGCTGCTGCGACTTCGGCACGGTATCCTGCAACCCGCTCATGCAGGCTAAGCTCCTCAACGACGCGGGGACCGATTTCAATATCGTGCTCGGCCTGTGCGTAGGCCACGACACGCTGTTCTACCAGCACTCGAAGGCACCGTGCACCACCATAGTGGTTAAGGATCGCGCCTTGGCAAACAACCCCGTTGGCGCGCTGCATGTAGCGCGCTCATCTTCGCCCTACAATCGCATGTTGAAGCCCGACGAATCGTTTGCGCCTTTGGCTGAAGGGGGCGACAGCACGGACACAAGCGCGTCAAGCGCTGAAAAGGCCCCTTCCTGCTGCTAACGAAAGCGCCTTAGCGCTCCATCACGTTGACGCCGTCACCGAAGTCGAGAATAACCGGCGGGTAGGCGCAGCGCTCCTCCTCAGGGGGAGGCGTCATGAAGTCGCCGTACATGGTGGTGAGGTAGCCGTGCACGTCGTGGGGCACGGGCACCTGCATGTCGCCGAAGGGCATCATCTTGACCGGGAAGATGGTTTCGCCGTCATATTCGCCAAAGGCCGGGTAGAAGATGTCAATCCACTTGCCACGTCCATCCCCTTTCGCCACCACTTCGTAGAATCGGGATTCCACCAGCTTAGGCGGGAAGAGAAGACGAGCCGCCCCATGAGCCACAACGCAGGCGGCCTGCACGAGGGGCCTAAGCGGCGTTCCGACGGGAATCTTGGGGTGGGCCGTGTAATACAGGTAGGAAACACGCTGCCAGAAGGCCAAGGACTTTGCCTGCTTAGCCGCCTTGGCGGGGTCGGAATCAAGCTGGGCGAAGGCGAAGACGTCGACGAACAGGCCCTGCTCTAAGCCGGCCTCCTGCATCTGACGGCTCATGAAACGCGTACCCTTGCGGTACACCTTAGCCCACAGAGGCGGGTAGTTCGGGGTTGCGGCGTGCGTGTAGATGCCGTATTCCGCAGGCAGCATCTCAGGTGCCTTTTCACAGAACAAGTGGTAGTCCTCGATGCGCATGCCGATGTCGATGTCATCATCCCAGGGAATGAAGCCACCGTGACGTACGGCCCCGATAGCCGTTCCTCCATCGGCGAACTACTCTATGCCCAGCTCTTCGCACACGGAGGCGATAGCCTTGAGAACGTCAGTCTCTATGCTTTGCACGCGCTCGATGGCGCCAGGCGGGTAAGCCAGGGTCACTTCACTCACTCCTCGATCGATCTTCTGCCCATCGATAGGTCCTTTGCCCATCGACGAAGCCTTTGCTCATCGATAGAACCTTTGCCACCATCAAATAATAGCGGATAATGGGGGCATGATTAGAGAAACCGCCTCACAGAAACGCATCGTCCTCTGGAACGCAGCCGGAAGCGCTGTGTATGCCTTCTCGTCCTTCCTCATGCTGCTCATCGTGGTGCGCGCCTGCGGCGAGGTGGAAGGCGGTATCTTCTCCATGGGCTACGCCATCGCGCAGCTTATGCTGACCATCGGCGTGTTCGAATCCACCACCTACTTCGCAACCGACGCGGGCAACCGCTTTACGCATGCGCAGTACCTGGCGTTCAAGTTCGTCACCTGCGCGCTCATGATCATAGCCAGCATCTTCTACGTCATGAGCTTCCAATTTGATGCGCACAAGGCATCGGTGGCGTACGCGCTGTGCGCCTATCGCCTGTTCGAAGCCTTCTCCCAGTACTGGTATGGCGCCTTCCAGAAAGCGGAAAGGCTTGATCTCGGCGGCTTTTCGAGCGTCTGGCGCAGCATTATCTCCATCGTCCTGTTCGCTGGCGTTCTTCTGCCCACGGGCGACGTAACGCTGGCCGTCGTCGTGGCCACCATAAGCGAGGTTGTCTGGATCATCGGCTATGATATCCCCCGCCTGCGCAAGATCGTGCACATTGGCAAGCCCGACTTCTCCCCCCGTCCGCTTGGGCAGCTTTTCTGGGCGTGCCTGCCCATGTTCATCAGCTCCTTTTTAGCTGCCTACCTAAACAACATCTGCAAGTACGCCATCGACTCCGCCGGCACCGATGAGATGCAGACGATCTTTAACATCCTGTTCATGCCGGCCTTTGTCATCAACCTGTTCCTCATCTTCTTCATGAGACCATCGCTCACCACGCTGGCGAAGCTCTGGCTTGAGCGCAACGCGCGGCCTTTCATGGGTATTCTGGCCAAACTGCTCGGCTTGGCGGCATTGATCACTCTGGGAGTTGAGCTGGCGTGCGCGCTCATTGGCATCCCCATTCTCGAATGGTTCTATGGTGTTGACCTTGAGGGACAGACCGGCGCGCTGCTCATAGTTATGATCGGCGGCGGCTTCCTGTCGGCGTCAAACGTGTTCTACAATGCGCTGGTGGTCATCCGCAACCAGCACAGCGTACTCGTAGGTTACGTTGTTGCCATCGTGCTGGCATCCGTTATCGCAACGCCTCTCGTTGCAGGCTATGCCATCATGGGAGCCTGCACCGCCTACGCCATCTCATGCGCTCTGCTGTTCATCCTCTTCGCCATTACCTTCGCACTGTGCGCAGCTCACCAGATCAGAAAGTGGGACAAGAGCGAAAAGGCCTAGGGCGCGCACGAAAAGTACTTCCGAAAAGTACCGGGCAAGACCGCTGAATAAAGCCGTCGAAGGCGCAGATCAAATCCCAGGTGACGCGGTCAAGCCCCATCAGAACCAGATAGCCAAGCTGTTTACCCACTCCCAGTTCCTCGGAGAAAGCCAGCTGGGAATGGAGAGCATGGGGGCGCCGGAAACACGACCGTACTGCTCGATGATGGCATCGTAGATTCCTAAGAACAGCACGATGCAGCACAAACCGAGCACCACGTAGCACATGAGAGCGTAGCGTTTCTCCTCGTCTCCAAACCAACGCTGCCCAAGCCTTCCCATAGACTTCAGGTTGAATCCCAGTGCAAGCAGCGGATACAGAAGCGGGATGAGATAGCGACCCTGCATGCCGTTGATGCGACCCGCGTCGACAGGCGTAAAGCTGATGAACAGCGCCGTCGCCATGAGCACGATGGTCAAAAACACGAGCAACCACATGCTGATGCGCTTTGCATGAGTGGCATAGCTCACATCGCAGATGGTGCGGTCGAAGATGGCAACCAAGGGCAGGAGCAAAAGCGGGATAGTGTCGATGAAGCTCGTCTCCACGCCGCAGAAATCCACCAGCACATGGTGCGCCTCAGCGGGCGACACGTACCATTTGAAGAAGTCCATGAAGATCTCGGCGAAGGCCGCGGGCTGGCTTAGGATGAATGCAATCTGGTAGGAGGGGTTCACGTCGCCTCCGCGCGAGTCACCCTCGCCCGGACCACCGATGAACATGGGCAAAAGGAAGGTCGCCAACACGAAGGCGGCGGACAGCAGCATGGCGACCACGTACTTTGGCTGCGTAAGGGTGCGCCAACGCGCAATGTCAGGCGTCTGGAGCGCGACACCTGCAACGGAAGCGTCCTTAGAGGCGGCGGCAGATACAACCTGCCCGT
>JAFXIM010000205.1 GCA_017533165.1 Eggerthellaceae bacterium | reverse complement strand
CGCAGGACCGCTACGAGCAACTCGCCCAAAGGGAGGCACGATGATCGCATTTCTCAGCGGAACGCTGGCGGTGGTAACGTCTCAAGCCGCATACATTGACGTGGGGGGCGTGGGCTATCAGGTGCTTATGTCGCAGCGCGCCCTTTCGAAGCTTCCTCATCAGGGCGCCGGAGTGCGCGTTCTAACGTATTTGCAGGCATCGGAAAGCGGCCTCGCGCTTTACGGTTTTTTACGAGAAGAAGAAAAGGCCCTGTTCGAGCGCTTGATCGCCGTAAGCGGAGTTGGTCCTAAGGCGGCGCTGGCAACGCTGTCTACGTTCACTCCTGGCGAATTTGCCGCAGCGGTGGCTTCGCAAGACGTGAAAGCGGTTCAGAAGATTCCCGGCGTAGGAAAGAAAACGGCCTCGCGCATCATTCTTGAACTCAAAGGGTCTTTCGACGTGCAGGATGCTACGCTGTTCAGCGCTTCCTCAGTCGACGGAGAGCCGATTGCGCAGCATGCTGAAGGGACGAAATCCGCTTCGACCGCCTCGGCGTTCAAAGACATCGCGCAGGCGTTGCTCGGCATGGGCTTTTCGCCTGCCGAAGTGGATCTTGCGCTAGAGAGCGCCCCTCAAGATGCCTCCGAAGCCGCTGTGCTTCAATACGCTTTGCGGCGCTTGGGCGGAAGGTAGGCGCATAGTGACGTTTTTCACTGTGAAAGCGAAGCATGGGAGGAACCTATGATTGGCGCACATAGCGGAATCGAGATCGAGGGCATGGTTTTTCAGGCTGACTCGCAAGACGCGTCGTTGCGCTCGTCCTCGAGCGGGGAGCGCGCGGTTGCAACCCAGCTGGTATCGGAAGATCTGATTCTCGATCGATCTCTCCGTCCGAAACGCCTTGCCGACTACCTTGGCCAGCAGAAGGTGAAGGAGTCGCTTGCCATTCTTATCGATGCGGCGAAAGCTCGAGGGGAAGTGGCTGACCACATACTGTTTTCGGGCCCTCCGGGGTTAGGCAAAACCACGCTTGCGTCGGTGGTTGCCAACGAGATGGGGTCAAACATCCGCGTGACCAGCGGTCCGGCCATCGTGCGCGTGGGTGACCTCACGTCCATACTCACCACGCTCGAAGAAGGCGACGTTCTGTTCATCGACGAGATCCATCGCATGAATCGTGCGGTGGAGGAAGTGCTGTATCCCGCTATCGAGGATTTCGCGCTCGATGTCATTTTGGGTGAAGGTCCTGCTGCGCGTACGGCTCGCTTGCCCTTGAATCGATTCACGCTTATCGGTGCCACTACTCGCACGGGCTTGCTCACGGGTCCTTTGCGCGACAGGTTCGGCGTTTCTTACCGCATGGAGTATTACACGCCTGAGGAATTGGCCGCCATCGTGCATCGTTCTGCTGGCATTCTCGATGTACAAGTTGACGAAGAGGGCGCGTTCGAGATCGCTCGACGCAGCAGGGGAACGCCTCGCTTGGCGAACCGGCTGCTTAAGCGCGTTCGAGATTTCGCGCAGGTACGTGGCGATGGCATGATAACCGAGGACATGGCGGCGCAGGCGCTCGACTTTTTCGAAGTCGATCATATGGGTCTTGACGCTGTCGACAATCGTCTGCTTGAGATTTTGTGCGTGCAGTTCGCTGGTCGCCCTGTGGGCTTGTCAACTTTGGCCGCGGCGCTTTCGGAAGATCCCGACACGGTTGAAGACGTGTACGAGCCGTACCTTATGCGCCAAGGACTTATCATGCGCACGCCGAAAGGTCGACAGGCGACAT
>JAFXIM010000204.1 GCA_017533165.1 Eggerthellaceae bacterium | reverse complement strand
CGGGATGCTCGCTGATGTCGTCGAGGGGAATCTCCTTCACGGGGAACCTGTTTGCGGTTTGGGCGCTGGCATCGAGAAGCCCGCTGATGCTGAACCCGTTGGCTACTTCCATGGCGCTCATGCCATCGCCTCCCACAACTCGTCCGCAAGGGCCTCGTAGTCCTTCGCCGGCCTGCTTCCGGGCTCGAACACGGACACGGGCTTCCACTGCCAACTTCCCTCGCAGACCTTTGAGGATGCGTGGATGACGTTGGCTAGCTGCTGGTCTGGGAAGAATCTTTCCAGCACCGCCTCGCCGGTTTTCTCGGCATTGGTCATGCGGCCGGGCACGCAGGTGCGCAGGATCCTGAAGGTTGGCACCGGCATGCGGAGTGCGTCAGCAATCGCCTGGATGGCGTTTACCGTCAGTGCGGTTCCGCGCATGACGGTTGAGTCGAGCTTCACGGGGATGACCACCATGCCGGAGTCGGCTGCGGCAAGGTAGGCGTTGAAGGCCAGCCTCTTCATGGTCGGGCTGCAGTCGATGATGGCGACGTCGTAGTCCCCCGCGCAGTCGTCCAGCGCGAAGCGGAGTCTCTGCTCTCGCAGCATCAGCTCGTTCTGGTCGGTCAGCTCGATGATGGACGGGACGACGGAAAGGTTGAGAATCTCGGTCTTGTAGGCGACTTCGGAGACGGGGGCGTTCTCGTAGAGAAGCTGGATGGACGTCCTGCCGTCTGCGGCCGCGCGGTCGTAGAGGCCGAAGTAGTCGGTGGCGGATGCCTGGGGATCCAGGTCGATGAGCAGGACCCTCAGGCCTCGCGCCGCGTAGATAGCGGCGAGGTTAACGGCCGTGGTCGTCTTGCCCACCCCGCCCTTGTAGTTGCTCACTGCAAGGGTGCGCATGGGAAGCTCCTTCGCGTCTTGCAGCCCCGAGGTCGTGGAAGTGAGGGGCTGCGTATTCGGTTGGCTGGATGGAGTTCGTGTAACCAGAATCTTCATCATGTATTACCGATTGTATCACAGACCGATACGTTTTTGTATCGGTATACCTAGCCAATGGCTAAGGTTTGTCAGTCGCAAATGAGGTTCAATTCGTGTATGACTATGCCTAGAGAAAACCGGCGTATCCCGTTTTAAGGAAGGTAGCATGGCCATGAAGGACTACTCGAAGCTCAACAAGCAGTTCGTCGTGATCGACATGTACGACGACCCCGAGGATTGCGAGGTCCAAGCCGGCGTCGCGATTCCCGCAGAGCATGCCGAGGCTTTCATCGCGGAAGTAGAGAGGATCGCCGTGGAGAAGTTCGGCGGGGCCACCTTCTCCGAGCTGCTCGATTGCGACGAGAACGACGAATCGATGGACGCATCCTCGAAGAAGAACTTCTCCGACCAGCTAGACCGCGTCATCGCGGCCGCAGAGCGAATCATGAGGGAAGGCCGATAAAGCACGGAAGAGCCCCTCGGGCGAACCCGAGGGGCTCCCGGCCCTCCAGCGGGGGCCGGGATGGAGGTCGATTACTCGACCCCGCAGCTGAAGGCGTTGATGTGGTGCCTCAGGAGGGCCCTGTCGGCGCTCACGACAAGCATGTCGATGATGTCGAAGCGGACCTGAATGTCGCCTTCGGGCGAGTTGCCCGCGAGCCAGGAAGCTGCCGCGATCTCAAGGTCGCTGCGAGAGACCTTGCCGCCCTCGAAGCCACCCTCGCCGTACTCGGTGGCGGTGACGTCGATGAAGACCAGGGAGTCCTCGTCGCTGGCGATCAGGTCGATTGTGGTTCCCTCGGGGGAAGTCCAACCGGTCTCGAGAAGCTCGAAGCCCTTGCGCTCGATGAAGCGGGTTGCTGCCTGGATTGCCTTCTCCTGAAGTTCGAAATTGCTCATGATGACCTCCGTTTGTTCGTGGCCGGCCCCTTTGGCCTGCCTTGTGATCCGGAAGCCGCGCAGGTTCTGGCCGAAGGCAAGGAGGAAAGCGAAAACCCGGCAGGGCCCGAGTTTTGCGCAGCAAAAGTTTTTCGCGCCTTGCCTGACGAGCCTGGTTCTGAGCGAGCGTGGAGGAGCCAAGGAAGGCGAAGGAGGACGTCCCGGCATTGGAGGTCTGAGCAACGAGTTCAGGTTGGCTGTATGGCGAACCTGCTTTGAGCGCTGGCTAGAGTCGAGAGAGGTTGGACGTCCGGGAATCGATGATTTGATTGCCTGGTGAGAAATCGTTTTATCGACTCATCGCCGTGCACGTTTGGCGGCAAGGGCATAGCAAGATCGTCTGCGACCATGTTCGCGGCTGCTGGCTTGATAGGCAGTTTGATGGCGACAATAGTCCGCTATTTCATCGACATGTTGTGAGCGCATGGGCATCGTGGCGCCCGCGTCTTCAGCTG
>JAFXIM010000203.1 GCA_017533165.1 Eggerthellaceae bacterium | reverse complement strand
GCAATCTGAATGGGAGACACCAAAACGTCGCCCTGGCCGATGACCATGTTGGTGTAGTCGCCACCGCGCCACTGAGCCTCCGAGGGAACGTTTCGCCACTGCTCGGCCTTCCATTCGGGTGTGGGTATGCGGCCAGAAGCCTCATTTGCAAGGTCGATGCCCGTCTTCTTGTCGAGGTTGAACTTCGCAATCTCCTCCTGAAGAGCCGTCTCGCTCAGCTCATCGGTGCCATAGGGGCCATGATCATAGAAAGCCTTTGCGATCTCATAGAAAACCGTGTCGCAGGAGAAAGCAATGCCCCCGCGCAGGTCAAGGTCACCATGGCCGGTACGAAGGTGGCATCGCTGCACGTCACCCGTGCCGAAGCCGTCCCAACGACCCGTGCAGTTCCAGATCGTCTCCTTGGTGGCAAAACCGTGGCGCAAACCCGCAAGCGAGGTAAAGGCCTTGTACGTGGATGCAGCCGGATACTGACCCGAAACAACACGGTTGTTAAGAGGCGCCTGCGATTCATCGGAGTTGTAAAGGTCCCACACGTCCTGCGAGATACCGCCGGTGAAGTTGGTGGGATCGAAAGTCGGGAAGCTCGACATGGCGATGATGCTGCCGTCGCGCACATCCATAACCACTGCCGCGCCGCCAAGTCCTCGGCCCTTGCCGATAACGCCTTCCGGGGCAATCAGGTTCGCCAGGGCGGAATCGGCCACGTATTGGACGCGGCTGTCAATGGTAAGCACAACGTCAGAACCCTTGGCAGGCTGAGTTTCGCTCACGACTTCTAAAATGTTTCCCTTAACGTCGACTTTGACGCGCCGCGATCCATGGTCACCCGCAAGCAGGTCATCATACTGAGATTCTATGCCGCTCTTGCCGATCATGTCGGTAGCCTTCACGTCTCGACCCTCGCGCTCCAGATCGAGCTGGTCCTCGGAAGGAGATCCCGTGTAACCGAGCACATGGGCCGCAAGAGCGCCGTAGGGGTATTCGCGAACAGAACGCGTTTCAACGCTCACGCCTGGGAAGGCCTCGGCATGCTCGGATATAAAGGCAACATCGCGCAAGCGGACGTCACTTGCAACAACTCGCTGGGAAAGCGCGCCGCTTGAAGAGTCCTGGATACGCTGGCGAACAACGTTCGCGGGCAAGCCGAGAACCGCAGAAAGCCTGCGCACCAGGTCTCGATCATCGGCCACATCCGCATCCGCAAGCACCGTCTGGCTCGAGCGGTTCTTAACCAGGGGGATACCCTGAGAATCGAGAATGTAGCCGCGAGGTGCCGGCGTGGACACCGTGGAGTACAGGTTTTGCTCGGCATCGGTTGCGTAGCGATCCCCGCCCATGATCTGCAGGGTCCAGAGCTTGACCGAAAGAGAGCCAAAGATTCCCGCAGCCAAAACGCCGAGCGCGATAAACCGGGAGTGCAGGTTATCAGCGGGCTTTTTAGCACCGCCCTGCCCCGAGCCCACGCGGACCTCTCCCGCCAAGGCTCCTCGCGCCGCCGAATGGCGCTCAAAGGG
>JAFXIM010000202.1 GCA_017533165.1 Eggerthellaceae bacterium | reverse complement strand
TGGCACTGAAGTCCATGAAGGAGCTCGCTCTGGCGGCTATGGCCGAGAGAGCGAAGATGTCTCCCGAGGAGCGCGCCGAACAGGATCGAATCCTCGAGAAGCTGTCGAAGATCTCGTTCACGCCGAGCACGGAAGACGAGGACAAGTAAATAGCGACACCGAAGGAGCTGTGGTAGCTGAGAAGCAGGCCGTGGCTCCTTTCACTTACGCCCAATGGGTACAGGCGGACGGGGCTCTGACTCCCTACACCTCTCCCCTCTGGCTGGCAGACTACGGGCCTTGGGCCAAGACTGTCGAGTTCGGCTACATGGACGAGGACGCAGGTAAGTGGGTCACCGTGGCCACATACCCCGCAACAACGGAGGGCCTGAAGAAGTTTAATCAGGAAGCGCCCCGGCTAATCAAGGAGCGAAAGGCTGAGCTTCACAAGGCTATCGACACAGTCGAGCGCACCATTGGTGGTATGACTTATACCGTTTATGCAGACCCCAGCCAGCACGGCTATGAGAAGGCGGTCAAGGATGCCGAGCGTGTCGGTCTGGAGCTTCTGGTCGCAGCCGGAGATCGCACCGTTCAGATGGAGGATGGTCGCTGGGTTGGTGGCTTCACCGATGCAGCAAAGGGCCTTATCGTTGCCGGTGAGGGCGGTACTACCGTTGACCACGAGGTCATGCACGGTTATCTGGCCGCCGACCACGATTTCCGCAACAAGCTGGTCAAGGGTATGCAGACCAAGGGACGCAAGGCTGCTTGGGATCAGGCCGTCGAGAGAGCCTACACCCGGTGGGGTGGTTACTACAAGTCCTACTACGAGAAAAACGGTGTAGCACCTGCAACCGCAGAGCTGTATACCAGATATGCGGTTGCGTGTGAAGTCCTCTGCGAGGCCCGAGCCGGTGCCACCAAGATCGACGTCGACGTCGGCATTCCCGTTATGAAGAAGCTAATCCCCTACGTCCAGCGCGAAACCGCAAAGTGGGAGGCGAAGTGGGACGCCAAGGAGCACAAGGGCAAGGTCGAGCTGAGAACCGAGCCCGCCTTTGATGAGCTCATCGAGATGATGGCTGAGCAGAGCGGCGAGGACTTCGAGTTTGACGACGGTCACATCAGTAACTATGACTCCTACGACCTCTCTGACGCATATGAGCCCGCCGACGAGTACGACAGTGACGGCGAGGAGCTGTCTAAGGGGCAGGCCCGTTACTTCGCCAAGTCCAAGATCCGCAACCGCGCCGGTGAGCTGATGAAGATGTTCCATGGCACAGACCAGTACGGATTCACTATCTTCGACCCCGAGGCCTCCGATGACGGAATCTCTATGTTCTTTAGTGATAGTCCCTCCGTGGCCGCCTCTTATTCCGGCACCCGTGCTGTTCGATCTGCCGTCCGAAAGCCCGCCACTCGGGCTGACTGGGAGGCTATGAGCGACACTGAGCTGGTAGAGGCCTTCAACGAAGGGGCTAACGGTACCGCTCGTTTGAACCACTACTCCCCCAACAGGGCTCGTATTCTCGTTGAGCAATACAAGACCCGCTTCAACAACACCGTGCTGGCTGCAAATCTGGCCAACAAGACCTTCGAGACTCTGTTTGCCAGTACACCCAAGGGTCAGCAAGCCAGATATAGGAAGGTTCTGGATAACCTGCTGAAAGTGTACAACGATTTCCTCGACGCCAAGTCCCGCGAGGATATGCGTCACGCCGCCGACCTTTTCGACGGCATCCTGTTCGGCTACGAGAATGTTATCTACAACCGAGATTTCGCCCGATCCGTATTCAGCGCAGGTCTGAACCCCTACAAAATCGGCGACGCTATGCGATTCATCGCTGATGCAGAGAAGGCTATGGCCGAAGGCGATGGTTCCCTGTTCCGCGCACCTGACGGCAACCGAGTGTTCACCCGTGAGATGATGATCGACTCTCTGGAGACCGCTTTCTACGGCGAGGCCGGTAACTACCCTGTTTACCTGTACGCCGAGAATCCTCTGGTCATTGAGGCCGACGGTGCCAACTGGTATGACATCCCTCTGCCTGAGGACATCGCTGACGAGTTCACTGAAATCTACGGCGACGAGGACGGCGAGAGATGCACCCGTAATCTGGCCGAGTTCGCTAAGAACCACGGATATGATGCTCTGGTGATCCATGATCTGGAGGACACCGGTAAATACGGTATGGAGGATGAAGAAGCCACGATCGCCGTGGTATTCGGCTCTACTCAGGTCAAGGATGCTTACAACTTCGACCCCACTAAAGACCCTGATATACGTTACAACCTGCCTGAGAACGCCGACCCCATGTATTCCAAGCTGATGAAGGAGATCATCAAGTACAAGGGCAACAAGCTGGGTGCCGCTTCCATCGTGCCTATGCTGCGCGGCAAGGGCGTTAAGGCTGAGGAAATCAAGTGGTCTGGCATCGAGAGCTTCCTCGAGGGCAAGAAGTCCGTTACCAAGGATGAGCTAATGACCTTCCTGCGGGACAATGCTCTGGTTATTGACACCGAAGTGCTGAGCGGGAGCAAGCTGGGCAACGAGTACGTCAACCCCGACACAGGCGAGACCTATACCGACCTCGACGAGGTTACCGATTTGGCGCAGCAACTCGCCGCCGACATGGGCTATGACCCCGACGACCTGATGGTCGAAGATAACGTGTGGCGCGACGGTGGTTTCACCCGCTATACATACTATGTCCACAGACCGAGCGAGCGAGTCCCCTTGGTTAGATTCTCTGCCACAGACGACCCGGATTATCCTTATGTGGATGATGAGACCG
>JAFXIM010000201.1 GCA_017533165.1 Eggerthellaceae bacterium | reverse complement strand
CGCCTTCCTCTATTCGGATCGTACGCTCGTTATTAACCATGGGCGCGTACCTGCGTATGGCACCCCCAAGGATGTCATAACGAAAGATTTGGTGAGTGAGCTTTACGGTGTCGACGTGGAGGTAAATTCCCTTTACGATGACAAGGTGCGCGTTTGCGTTCCCGTTCATGAAATCCGGGCTTAAACCGAAGGCCAGCAAGGCCTTTGCGTTCGCTTAACCGCACATCGTTTCAAATAGATCCTGCAAGCCCTTTTGTGAAAGGACGCACCATGCTTCTCGAGAACAAGATCTGGATGGGTCAAGGCGACAATCCCTGCTACCTGCTTCTCAATCAGGCTAATCGTCACGGCTTGATCGCAGGCGCATCGGGTACGGGTAAAACCGTCACCCTGAAGGTCATGGCCGAGGGCTTCTCTCAGGCGGGCGTGCCCACCTTTATGGCCGACGTTAAAGGCGATGTCACGGGCATGTGCCAAGCGGGCGAAGACACGGAAAACATCGCAAAGCGCGTTGAGAAGTTTGGCATTGAGAACTGGAGCCTGCAGGGCTGCCCCACGCGTTTCTGGGACATGCTGGGTGATGAGGGCATACCGGTGCGCGTCACCGTTTCCGAAATGGGTCCGGTACTGCTTTCTCGCCTTCTAGACCTGACCGAAGTGCAAGAAGGCGTACTCAACATCGTTTTCCGCGTGGCTGACGATAACGAGATGCTGCTCCTTGACCTCAAGGACCTGCGCGCCATGCTGAACTACGTGGGCGAAAACGCCAAGGAATACGAGATGGAATACGGGCGTGTGTCCTCGCAGTCCATCGGCGCCATACTGCGTGCGCTTGTGGCCGTTGAGGACCAAGGCGGCGATATCTTCTTCGGTGAGCCTGCGCTCGACCTGAACGATTGGTTTGCCTGCGCACCTGATGGACGCGGCTACGTCAACGTCTTGAACGCGGCAAAGCTTATCAACAGCCCGAAGATCTACGCCATGTTCCTGCTGTGGATGCTCTCCGAGCTCTTTGAGACGCTTCCCGAGGTGGGTGACATGGACAAGCCCAAGTTCGTGTTCTTCTTCGACGAGGCTCATCTGCTGTTCAACGACATGCCCAAGTCTTTGGTGGATAAGATCATTCAGGTGGTCAAGCTGATCCGATCTAAGGGCGTTGGCGTCTACTTCATCACCCAGTCGCCTTCTGACATTCCCGATGAGGTTCTCGCGCAGCTGTCCAACCGTATCCAGCATGGCCTGCGCGCCTATACGCCCGCTGAGCAGAAGAGCATTCGTGCGGCAGCAGCGTCCTTTAGGGCCAATCCTTCCTTCGACGCGGAGACCGCCTTGCAGGAAGTGGGTACGGGCGAGGCTTTGGTGTCCCTTCTGAATGAAGAAGGTCAGCCCAGCGTTGTCGAGCGCGCCAAGATCTTGCCTCCGCAGTGTCTCATGGCACGTGCTTCCGACGCCAACATTGCCGCTGTTCTCGAGGCCCAGTCCACGCTGCAGGAAAAGTACGGCGTTGCAGTTGATCGCGAGAGCGCCTTTGAGATGATTGCCGAGGAGAAGGAAGCCTCTGAGGAGGAGGCGCGCCTGGCGGCTGAGCGCGCGCAGCTTGAGAAAGAGCGCGCGGAATTCGAGGCTATGAAGGCTAAGGAAGCCGAGAAGGCCGAAAAGGAGGCCGAAAAGGCCGCAGCCAAGGCTGCCAAGGAGGCTGAAAAGGAGGCGGAGCGCACTGCCAGGGAAGAGCAGAAGCGCCGCGATCGCATGGCTAAGACGGCTAACTCCATCATTGGCCAGGTTGGTCGCGAAGCTGGCAGGCAGCTTATTCGCGGTCTGTTTGGCTCGTTGAAGAAGTAAGCGCCAAAGGCGGCGGGGAAAGCAAAGGAGCGTTTCCGCAGCCGCATCCAACTAGATTGTTTTGCGGCGAGGACTAGCGAGGTGCTTTCCTTGCCGCTTTCGTTTGCGCTACAGGGCAATACCCAGCTGTTCAAAGGCCTCGTCGGGCATGGTTCCGCCTGCGTGCATGCAGACTGCCGCTGCCATGCGGTTGGCGATTGAAAGCGCCTCATCCCACGGCTTTCCCGCATGTCGTGCGGCTACCAGCGCGCCAAGGTGGGTATCTCCCGCACCTACGGTATCGACGGGCCTTACCGGTTCGGTAGGCGCTATAACGTGGCTTTTGTCAGGGAAGAAAGCGGCTGCGCCTTCCGGCCCCAGGGTGACCACCACTACGTTTTCGCTTTGAGCGGCAAGGGCTGTTGCGGCACTGCGCACGCGCCCGAAGGTGGTGCTGAAATCTTCCGGCCGGCTGTCATCGCTCAAGGGAAGCCCTGTCTTTTTTGCGTATTGGATCAGCTCGAGGTCGTTTAGGTGCCAGCATGGGTGCAGGGCCATTATGCGCTCTGTCTTTTCGTCGGAAACGTAGGTGGTGCGAGGGCCGGGGGCATACCAAAACTCGATATGAGGGTTGCGTTCGATGAAGTCGATGATGGCGAGCCCACCTTCTCCATCTATTTCGTAGCCGGAGGCAAAGGCGAGGTCGTAGTCGGTGGCGTCGATAAGATCAAACCAGGAAGCTTCGAAGTGGCGTTCGATACCGGGGGTGGTGATCATGGTGCGCTCCCCGTCGGGCTCGACGAGGCACAGGCACGATCCGCAGTCGAGCGAGGTTTCCACCTCGAGGCCCGCAAGACCACGCGAGGCGAGTTGCTCTCTGATGAAGCTGGCCCACACGCCTTTGCCGATGGGTGCGAAAAGCAGGCAGTTTTGGCCGAGTTGGCGTACGGCGTTACCCGAATTGAAAGCGCATCCGCCAAGCTGTGCGCTCGTTTTCTCCACTACGACGCCCTCTCCGCGTTGGGGTAGCGTAGGGACGTGGTTCATGACGTCGGCCATGATGGCGCCGATGCAGAGAATGCCCTGGGTTTTGTTATCGGCAGAAGTCTTGGTGGTGTGCATGCTCATCCCTTCGTCGAGGCTGACACCATTGTAGAACAGCTTGCCGTATGGATGCTTTGCGAAAAACTTGATAGATATTGACATAGATTTTCTGATGGATAGAATCTCTAATTAGCACTCAAAGGCTTTGATTGCCAACAAGTGGCCAAAGCCATCCGAAAGGCCTCGACGACCTTGCTTCACGGGGTGTCGCCCTTTCGGGACAATACGAAAGAGGGACTTACATGCAGCAGTTCAAAACAGAGAGCAAAAAGCTTCTCGATCTTATGATCAACTCCATTTACACCAACAAGGAGATCTTCCTGCGCGAGCTGATCTCCAATGCATCCGATGCTGTCGACAAACTGTACTTCCGCAGTTTGACGGACAGTTCGCTTGCCGTCAGCCGCGATGATCTTGTCATCAACCTGTCCTTTGACGGCCCTGCCCGTACCCTTACCGTTTCCGATAACGGCATCGGCATGACCAAGGATGAGCTTGAAGTCAACCTGGGTACCATCGCCCATTCCGACTCCTTTGAGTTCAAGGCGGAAAACGCCGAGGAAAGCGTTGCCGACGTGGATATCATCGGCCAGTTCGGCGTTGGCTTCTATTCTGCCTTCATGGTGGGCAAGCGCGTTCGCGTGGTGTCCCGCTCCTACGCCAGCGATGAAGCCTGGGCTTGGGAAAGCGATGGCGTGGAGGGCGTTACCATTGAGCCCGCAGAGCGCGCCGAGCACGGCACCGACGTGTTTATCGAGCTCAAAGATGACACCGATGATGAAGACTACAGCATCTACGCAAGCGAGATCGGCCTGACCGACCTGGTGAAGCGCTACAGCAACTACGTGCGCTATCCCGTCAAGATGGAGATCACCACCTCCCGTATGAAGCCGCGCCCTGAGGATGCTGGCGACGACTACGTTCCCGAGTTCGAGAACATCCAGGAAGTTCGTACTTTGAACTCCATGATTCCCATTTGGAAGCGCAAGAAGTCCGAGGTCTCCGACGAGGAGTATAACGAGTTCTACAAGACCGACTTCCATGATTTCGAGGATCCGGCACGCGTGATTTCCCTGCATGCCGAGGGCACGCTGACCTACGATGCCCTTCTCTTCATTCCGGGACGTCAGCCCTACGACATGTACACGAAGGACTATAAGAAGGGGCTTGCTCTCTACAGCTCCAACGTGCTTATCATGGACAAGTGCGAAGAGCTGGTTCCGGACTACTTCAACTTTGTGCGCGGTGTCGTGGATTCTGCTGATCTGACGCTCAACATCTCCCGCGAGACCTTGCAGCACAACGGTCAGCTCAAGGCTATTGCCCGTCGTTTGGAGAAGAAGATCAAGTCCGAGCTTGCCAACATGCGCAACAACGATCGCGAGGCCTATGAGAAGTTCTTCGAGAACTTCGGTCGCACGTTGAAGTATGGCGTGTACTCCAGCTATGGCCAGGCTAACGACATCTTGGCTGACCTGCTTATGTTCTACTCTGCCAAGCAGAAGAAGATGATCACCTTTGACGAGTACCTGGCTGATGCACCTGAGGGCCAGAACGCCATTTACTACGCGGCGGGCGACAGCATCGACCGCATGGCAAAGATGCCCATCGTGACCACCGTTCTCGCCAAGGGTTACGACGTGCTTCTGTGTAGCGACAACGTCGACGAGTTCTGCATGATGGGCCTGGGCGAGTACGCGGGAACCCGTGAAGGTGCAGAGCCGCTGCCCGTGAAAAACGTTGCCGGCGAGGACCTGGGCCTTACCACTGAGGAGGAAAAGGAGCAGGCTGCGGCTGCCACCGAGGAGAACAAAGAGCTCTTCGACATCATGGCCGAGGCGCTTGAGGGAAAGGTGGAGAAGGTAGCGGTTTCCACTCGCCTGACCGACGCTCCCGTCGTGCTTACCACCGAAGGCATTGTGTCGCTCAAGATGAACTACATGCTGCGCAATTCCCCCGGTGCTCCTGAGGATGCGCCTGAGTGCCACGTGGTTCTCGAGGTGAACATGAACCATCCGGTTCTCGGCACTCTGAAGGCAGCGCATATGGCCGGTGATGATGAGAAGGTGAAGAAGTACGCTGCCCTTCTGTATGATCAGGCTTTGCTGGTTGAGGGTCTGCCCATTGACGACCCGATCGCGTTTGCGCAGAGCGTGTGCGAGCTGATGAAATAGTATTCGCGCGAGTGATCGTCCGTTTGTCGGGACGGGCTCATTTGCGCAGATGAGCGTTGTAAAATGGGGCTTGCCGCGCATGCGGAGGCCCCATTTTCATGAGCGAAGGGATTACCATGGCCTTTGAGTACGAGCATCTCATCGTAAGCATTCCCGATTTTCCGAAGCCGGGCATCATTTTCAAGGACATTACGCCCGTTTTGGCTGACCCTGATGGTTTTGCGGCTGTTGTCAACGGCATTGCCGAGCACTTCGCTGACAAGGGTGTTACCAAGGTGGTCGCTGCTGAGGCGCGTGGGTTCATGGTGGGAGCCCCTGTTGCCGCAAAGATGGGAGCCGGTTTCGTTCCCGCACGTAAGCCGGGCAAGTTGCCGCGAGAGGCTTATTCGAAGTCTTTCATGCTCGAATACGGCGAGGACTCTCTCGAGATCCACAAGGATGCTCTGTCCGAAGACGACGTGGTGCTCATTGTTGACGACCTTGTTGCAACGGGCGGTACGGCCAACGCTATGGCGGATCTCGTTGCGCAAGCTGGGGCTAAGCTGGCGGGCATGGGCTTTTTCATGGAGCTTGCCTTCCTAGGCCCCCGTGAGGCCATTGCAGAAGTGACTGACGCAGAGGTTTTGTCGCTATACGTAGTTGAATAACTGGGCAAATTGAGATCTTTGCTGGGTTGCTGCCGCAACCTGACTAGGTGCGCCGTCTGCTGGCGTGCTGATTAGCCGTGAAAGGATTGCTGTTGTGAGAGAGCGCAAGAACGCACTGGTGTTGTTCAGCAAGGTGCCTGAGCCTGGTTTGGTGAAAACGCGCCTGACCGTCCTGAAGGATGGCGTCTTCCAGCCCGAGGTGGCGTCGGCTCTGTACCATTGCATGCTTTTCGATGTGGTTGAGATCATCATGGCCGCCATGGACGACCTTGAGGCTCGCCCGCTTTCTGTCGACGCGCGAACGGGCGAGGAAATTCGAGACACCTACGAGCTCGTCATCTCGACAACTCCAGCACCCAACGCCGAGGTAATGCGCAAGCTGTTTACAGATGCGGGAAAATGGCCGCGAGACTTTGCGGTCATTGTCGATGAGGGTGCCAGCTTCGATGAGCATTACAATCACTCGTTCTCTCAAACGTGGGAGCGCGGAGCCGACTGCATCCTTTCCATGGGAGCCGACATGCCCGCTCTTACGAAAGCCGATGTCATTGCGGGTTTTGATGCCTTGCATCGTCT
>JAFXIM010000200.1 GCA_017533165.1 Eggerthellaceae bacterium | reverse complement strand
ACTGGTCAAGCGCATGCCCAAGTCCGTAAAGTCGCATTCGTCAATCACGCTATACTGATCGGCGCGCACGTTTGTGCCACCGTTCGTAAAGCCCACGTCATAGCGGTACTGCTCTACCCCCACGTTGTCAAAGCTCACGTTCTGGCCGGGAAGAGACACAAAGGCGGCACTGGTCTTGGCAATGGTGGACTTGCTCACCGTGGTCTCCAAGGTGATCTGCCTGTTTTCAAAAGTCTGAACTTGGGAGCGCTCATCTTCTCCAACCTCTAAGCAGTAGGAGCCCCAGCTAGAGTCAGCCGACTCCCACCACTCGGCATAGGCCGGGTTGGGCATCTCCTCGACAACCAGGTAGTAACCGAAGGCCAAGCCGCGGAATATAACACTTCCCTGATCGTCGGTTTCACCCTGGGAAACGAGCTCCCAAAGCTGCGGATCGAGGCTTGCAGACGGATCGGTCAGATACACACCATGAGTCGATTCGACACGGTCAGCCTCGGCGGGCCTTCCTTCGCCCAAATAACGCCCAAGGCTGTAGTGCGTCTGAGCGAGAGGCTCTCCCGTCCGCTCATCAAGCTTGACCACCTTGATGTCACGGTAGCGCCAATTGGAAGCGGTGTGCACGAGCGCGGGCACGCCATCGACCATGGAGTATTCCCAGCACTCCCCCGCCTCGCCTTCGACGGCGCCGTTTGCAAACTTGTCCCAAGCGCTCGCATCGATGGTGAACTCAACGCTGCTGGAGCCATGCGAGCTTTCGCGGCTCATATAGCCATCGGGCGAGTCGACATCGGCAGGCTCTATCTCCACGAGGCGGTAGCTGCCCCACTGAGAAATAGCCTGGTCGGAGAAGCGAATGGTGCCGTCTTCGGCAGTGACGTGCCGCTCGACCTCAAGCCAGGCATCTCCACTTTTGCGCTCAAGCGCCCAGGTGGAGCCAGCTACCCTTTCCGGTTCGGATCCGGAGTCAGGATCAGCAAGAGAATCGCCGTCCACCTTGATAAGCCCCAACTGCGGCTTCTTATAGTTAACCAACTCAACCGGGTAGATGCCCTGGTGGTTGGCCACGTCGACCTGCGCCACCACGCTTGAACCCATGCCCTGGGCCTTCGCATAAGAGATCACGCCTTCGGGAACGCTCGAATCCACCTCAACCACCGTATAGCTGCCTGCAAGGAGAGCGTCCGAGGCCGTTTGAGCGCGACCGTTTTTGTCGAGCACCAGCTGATCGCTCACGCTGCCATCGGGCAGGGCGAATCTTACCTTGCGTCCCACATTGTCGTAGATCTCAAAAGCTATGCCTTCAAGCTCCGAGGTACTACCGCCAACCAAGCTCTTGCTGATGGAGATGCCGCCATGCGGGTAAGTCCGCCAAATCACCGCCTCGCCCTCAAGCGCCTGATAACCGATAAGCCTACCCCTGCTATCGCGGGAAACACCGTCGGTCGGACTTGTGTTAGACACCCCGTAGAAAGTGCCGCGCACCTCACCTGTTTCCTTGTTTACGCCGGTCACAGTGAAGGTGTACGAGTAGCTAAACCCCACCAGGGGAGACGCAGCGCTGTGATGCGCACAATAGGTGGTAAGGCTCGAAAGCTCAGACAGAATGCCCGAAGTAGGATCGACTGTGATGTCGGCAACGCGACCACCTGCGCTCACAATGTTGCGCGCCCTCACCGTTGCCGAGCCGCTGAACTGGTCCCCCACCTCCGGCTGTGATGAATTGCCCGCCGAGGCGCTTCGCAGCGAGAAGCTTCGCATCATAGCCAGAGGCTGCATGGCCTCAAGCTCCTCAACGGGCGAAAGCTGCTCCTCAAAGCTCAACTTCACGATTTTATCCGAGGGCGAGAAGGTGAGCTCCCTTTCAAATGAGCCGCCTTCGAAGCGGCGTTCACCCTCGGTCTTAACCTGGGTTTGCGCGTCAAGCGTTGTCACCACGGCATCCATCTGCATGCCCTCGGCAGGGATGCCGCGCACGAGCACAAATGTGCCCACCTGCTGTGCGACGGACAGCTCTTCTCCGGAGCCGACCTTCTCCACGCTTCCGTCAGCAAGCTCTATCTCCAGGCTGCCAAACCCATCGACGCGGAAAGTGACTTTCGACAGGGCCGCAGACTCAGGACCGTCCGCCTCCGCACCTTCAACCGCGAGGTCGTCCTCCACCGCATCTTCGGACTCGAGGGCAAAGCCATCATCAGGCTTAACCGGGGAGACGTCCCCAGCCGCCTCCGCTCCCAGATTCGGCCGTCCGGGCGAGCCGCCTTCTTCAGATGCGCCACCAGGACCGCCAGCGGACTGCGCACCCTCATGCGGGATGCCGCCTTCACCCAAAGCGTTGTCAGCGCTACCATCCTCGCCGTTGGTTTCGGAGCCAAGATCGGGGTTTGCAGCACCCGGGCGCTCACCTTCTCCATTTAACTGCTGATTACCCTGCAGTTCATCACTCCGAGCAATCCATCCAGCTTCCGGGCTCTCCAAAGCGGAAACACTTGTCTGCGAATCGAAATGCGCGCCAAGAGGTATCAGCGCCGCTGCCAACACGAACGCCAAAAGCACGCGGAGAAGCTTTGAACTTGCCTTGCTTGAATCAAAAGCCACCTTACTCACCTTCTCTCATCAATGGATAGTGCAGACCTCTCCCTACGGTTTATCAAATCCGCAGGTCAGGCCTCGGAAACAGCTCCTAAGCGCAGCTCACGCTCACAGCATCGGAAACCGCGGTCACCGGACCGAAGGCCACAATGCCAACCAAGGCCTCTCCCCAAGGCAGAACGGCATCGTATGTTGCCCTGATGACCATCTGAGT
>JAFXIM010000199.1 GCA_017533165.1 Eggerthellaceae bacterium | reverse complement strand
GCTAGGGCTTTCACGGCCGCGAAAATCTTGGCCTTCGACCTCGAGATGGCCGAGATTGACACGTGGGGGACGACGATGATCTTTCTCTGCTCACTGCTCATGAATCCTGCTCCCGGTTCGGACTCTTGACGTTAATGCTGAGATGGGACGACTTGGGGGCATCGTAGTACCGACCAGCCCGAAAGTCAACTCGTTGGCTCTCGCAGCGCTTTGAGCTAGCAGTTGACCTCTTTCAGCGCTTTGGATTGCAGCGGAAGGCGGGTTTTCAGAGCCTGAAGATATGGTTGGTAGCTCTGTGCCTTTTCATGAAGATTTCCGCGTATGCCGACGGATTTGACGCGCCGTAAACCGCCACCCTCACTGTGCATCTGTTTTCTAAATAGGCAAAGTACGAAACGATTCGTGTGGTATCGCATTGGCAACAAAAGATCGGTTCTCCGTGGGGATTATTTGCGATAAGGGAAAGCGCACGCCCTATAAGGGTATAATTCGAACGTTACGAGAAAGGATTGATTGATGACGCAGGAAACGCGCTTCTCCCGCATCGCGGTCACCGCAGATGATGACGATGATTTCGTAATCGAAGCCGGAGCCCCCCAGGCTTTTGCGCAGGAGCCGGCGGCCGCAGCCATTGCCCCTGATTTGGCATCGGCAGCTGAGTCTGACCCCGTCGTGGAGTTTGAGCCCGTCCATAGCCCAGAACCCGCCCCCGTGGTCTCTGCGCTTGAGGAAAAGCCTGCGCCCCAGCTTAAGTCTGAGCCCTCATCCGCTCGTAGCTCGGCAGACGCCTACGAGACAACGCTCGAAGATCTTGACAGCGTTTCCATGTCAGGCGTTCAAAAGGCAGTGATCGCCATCGCGGTGCTTGCCGTAATCGCCTTCGTGGCGTCCCAGTTCCTGGTTTAAGTTCGGAGGCGATCAAACTATGCTTAAGAGGAACAGAGAAGATATGAGTGCGTCTAAAAGTGCTGCTGACGGTAACGCCATCGGCTTGACCCAGGCCTTTGCCCCCATTGACGATGAGGGCTTTGTGCGCCGCGGGCGTCATGCGCGTCTTGAGTCCGGCGATGACTGGACCCCCGATGGTGAGACTTGGGATGCCTATGAGGCGGGCGAATCCGCCGACACCTTCTCCGAGGCGGGGGATGGTGAGTGCTTGGATCTCGCTCCCGCCCGCAAGCGCGGAAAGCATGCCAAGCACGCCGCTGTGATCGATGAGGTCGATCGGGACGGCTTTGACGTTGAAACCGTCGATTATGAGATCATCGATGGCGGAAAGGGCGCAAAGAAGGGCAAGAAGTCCGACGAGGATCTGCCAGAGTACATGCGCAAATCGCGTCGCATGCGCAGAATCCTTACCGTAGTGATCGTTCTGCTTGTTGTTTTGGCGCTCGCCGCCGGTGCGGGTGTTTTCCAGATCGTAAAGATCGGCCAGGAGGCTTCCGTCCAGCAAACGCAGCAAATCGAGCAGGAAGCCTCGTCTATCACGGGCGCTGAGGCTAACGATGCGAGCTCTGCCACTACGGTGAAGAAAACCAACGTCCCCAATTTGGTGGCGCTTATCGGGCTTACCCAGGATGAAGCTGTGGCAAAGCTCGGTGAAGGAGCTCAGCTCACCTCCTCCATTGACATGAACGAGCAGGGCAGCTCCATCAAGAAAGAAGTACGCGTAGCCCTTACTGCTGAGCCTTCCGACAGCCGCACCGGAACCCCCACGGTGTACCTTGGCTTCAATGACGAGGGCAAGGTCATTCAGGCGGGTTATTCCACCTCAACCACATCGCTTGGCTATGGATCCTTGAGTTTTGCCGACGCGGTGAGAAACGAGCACATCATCGAGAAGACCCTTGCGGAGGCTGGTGTGCAGGTTTCCGAGGGAACCGTGTCTCTGCCCGAGGACAAGATGGCCTACTCGACCTATGGTTCCGATGGAACCACGCTCGCCAAGGAGTACTGCTCCTTCTCTGGTGAGGCGCAGGTGAACGGATCTACCGAGGAATGGTCTGCCGTCCTTTCCTACGATTACGCTGTTGCCAACGCAACGGGAAACCTTGCTGATACGGTGCGCACGATTTACGTGTATATCGGCTAAATTTTCCCTTGCGCTGCTGAATAACCTGAGTTACAATACTCAAGCTGTTTAATCAAGAGAGGGATTCCCTCCACCTGATTCGGCGCTTTAAGCTGCTGATGGGTCATTCGAATAAACGGGCTGCATGGCCAATGTTGTGAATGAACCCGCGGTGTGCAAGCGCCGCGGGTTTTTTGATGTGCGAAGCACGAAAAGGAGGTGAGCGCGATAGCTGCTCAAGAGCCTAGGCTCAACGACGAAATTACCGTCCGTGAGTGTCGTTTGATTAACTCCGAGGGTGAACAGATGGGCATTTACCCCGTCTCCCAGGCGCAGCGCATTGCTGACGAAGCTGGTCTCGATCTCGTGGAGATCGCACCGAATGCTGACCCGCCGGTGTGTCGCATCATGGACTACGGCAAGTTCAAGTATGACCAAGCTATCAAAGCCAAGCAGGCGCGCAAGAACCAGAAGAAGATCGAGGTCAAGGAAATCAAGTTCCGCATCAAGATCGATGTGGGCGACTATGAGACCAAGAAGAAGGCCATCATTCGTTTCCTTGAGGCTGAGAACAAGGTCAAAATCACGATTATGTTCCGCGGTCGCGAAATTGCTCACAACAAGCTGGGCATCGAACTTTTGGCAAGACTCGCTGACGATCTCAAGGACGTAGCAGTTGTTGAGAGTCAGCCGAAGATGGAGGGTCGCAACATGCACATGATGATCGGCCCGCATCCCTCAATAGTAAAAAAGAAAAAGGAAGCTAAGAAGGAAAAAGGAAAGGACGAGCAAAATGCCTAAGATGAAGACCCACCGCGGCACCGCTAAGCGTTTCCGCGTCACCGGTTCCGGCAAGATCATGCGTTCCAAGGCTTTCAAGAGCCACATCCTCACCAAGAAGTCCCCGAAGCGTAAGCGCAACTTCCGTCACGAGACGGAGCTTGCAACGGCCGACAACAAGGTCGTTTCCCGTCAGCTCGGCCTTCGCTAGTCTATAAAGGAGTGATTAAGAAATGGCTCGTGTAAAGCGTTCTATTCACGCTCGCAAGAAGCGTCGCACCATGCTCGCCCGCGCTAAGGGTTACTATGGCGCAAAGTCCCGTTCCTATCGTGCTGCTAAAGAGCAGGTTCAGCATTCTCTCCAGTATGCATACCGTGATCGTCGCAACAAGAAGCGTGAGATCCGTCGTCTCTGGATCACCCGCATCAACGCCGCTGCTCGTATCAACGGCATGTCTTACTCCGTGTTCATGAACGGCCTGAAGAAGGCTGGCGTTGAGCTCGACCGTAAGGTGCTCGCTGACCTTGCCGTCAACGACGCAGCTGCTTTCGCAGCACTCACCGAGGTTGCCAAGAAGGCTCTGTAGTCTTTCGGGCAAAACTCATTTAGCTAATAAAGGCGCTCGGTTAACAGCCGGGCGCCTTTTTCCTTCTGTTTTGAATTTCGGATATGCGTCTAAGCGGCTGATTCCGGACACTAAAAAATGCCGCGTTAGGCGGCATTTCGATATGGTATGCGGTCTTGGTGTTAAAGGCCAAGCGAGATCGCCATCTTCTGAAAAGCGTCTTCGACGTCCTGGTCCTCGGGATCATGCTCTTCAAAGGCTGCATGGCAAAGCCTCGTCGCGCCCATGAGCGTACTGTTGATGTAGGAATCTACAACCTCGCGAGCTGTGCCCTCGGTGCCAGCTACTACTTCGACGCCGCAGTCGCACAGAGCATCAGCCATGTCCATGTCGATGCCACCGGTGATAAGAACGTCAAAGCCGGCGCGCTTGATCAGGTCGGCTCCTTCGGCGCTGGTGATACCCATGTTGGGAAGGTTTCGGCATTCCGTGATAATTCCCTTGTTGATGCTGTAGCACATGAAGCTCTCGCACTGAGCAGCGTGAGGCGATACGCTCATACCATTGCAGGCAACGGCTATTTTCATCAACACTTCCTTCCCCTTGAGTGTTATGAAAAAAGATAAACCTCCTAACTCAGGTATTGCGTGCGTCGGCGGTGAACGGGATTATTTTTACGGCAATTTCAACAGATACCGTACTTGTGGCCTTTAAGGCGCCCCATGCCTTTAGCTTCTCTTTGGCTTGCGCCTTTTTCTGGTGGCGTTTGCCGCTGTCGACTTCGCTTTTCCTTGAGCTTTGGGCCTCTTGGGTGCGCGTTTCGCTTGTTCGCTGGATTTAGAGCTTGCGTTCGTTTTGCCTGCTGGCTTCTTCTTTCCCTTGGCCTTGCTTTGGGCTTTGCCGGCTTCTTCTCGCAGGGCTTCTTCGACCGCGCGTTCGCGTGCTTTTTCCTTGCGCTTCTGCTTCTTCTTCAGCTC
>JAFXIM010000198.1 GCA_017533165.1 Eggerthellaceae bacterium | reverse complement strand
CACCGGGCCATCCTTGCAGACGTACTTGTCGCCGATGTTGCACCTGCCGCACTTGCCGATGCCGCACTTCATGCGCAGCTCCATCGTGGTAAAGATCTGGGTCTTGTCAAAGCCTGCGTTCAGCAGGTTGGGCAGCGAGAACTTGATCATGATGGGGGGGCCGCACACCAGCGCGCAGGTGTTGACGGCGGAAAGGTTCAGCTCGGCAATGTAGTTGGGTACAAAGCCTACGTGGCCGTCCCAGCCCTCCTGCTCGCGGTCGATGGTCAGATGCACGTGGAAGTCCTTGGTGTTCATCCACTCGGAGACGATCTCCTCGTAGTTTACAAGGTCATCCTTGGAGCGGGAGCCGTAGATGATATCCACGCGGCCGTACTTGTCGCGGTTGTCGCGCACGTAGTTGATAACGGAGCGCAGGGGTGCAAGACCGATACCGCCCGCCACGAACACCAGGTTCTTGCCGGCGAGCTCGCTATCAACGGGGAAGGGGCGACCGTAAGGGCCGCGCACGGTGATCATCTGGCCCTCCTCCATCGAGTGGAGCCAGTCCGTCAGGCACCCGCACTTCTTGACGCTGAATTCCATGAATTCCTTGTTCGTGGGGGAGGAGGTGATGGAGATCATCGCCTCGCTGATGCCGGGGACCGAGAGCATGGCGCACTGACCGGGCTCGTGCTCAAAGAGCTTGCCGCCCTCGGGCGCCTCCACGCGGAAGGTCTTGACGTCGGGGGTCTGACCCGTGATCTTGGTGACAATACCTGCGTAAGGGATCAAGGTCTCATTCATTTGTCGTTACCTCCCTTTGCAAGAGTTTTCATCACTTTGACAATGTTCATCGAAATGGGGCAGCGCGAGAGGCATCTGCCACAGCCGACGCAGCCGAAGAGCCCCTCGTTGTTATCGGGGAAATAGACCAGCTTGTGCATGAAGCGCTGACGGAAGCGCTCCAGCTGCGAGGTACGGGGGTTGCCGTGTGCCATCTTGGTGAAGTCGGAATACATGCAGCTATCCCAGCAGCGGAAGCGCTTTATACCGTGACCCGTATCGAAGTCGCGGATATCGTAGCACTGGCAGGTGGGACAAACGAAGGTGCAGGTGCCGCAGCCAAGGCACGCCTCGGAGAGCGATGCCCACTCGGGGCGGTTGAAAAGCTCCTTGGTGAGGTTCTGACCAACGCCCTCGGTGGTGAGGTTTGCCAGCGGGAGCTTCTTCATGATCGCGCGAAGCTCGGCCTGTGCCTTTTCGACGGCCTTGGTGTCGGTTTCCTCAAAGAGGCCCTCGCACGATGCCATTAGTGCCTCGCCTTTGGCGGTGTTGGCGCGGAAGACGTAGCCGTCCTCCACCGTCCAAACGGTGACGTCACCCTTGGGGTCGGCGGCGTCGATGCCGAACGTCCCACAGAAGCATGTTTCTTCGGGGCGTCCGCACGCCATCGTCACGACGGTGCCGTGCTCGCGGCGGTTCTTGTAGTAGCTGTCAACGGGATCGACGAGGTAAACGCGGTCGAGAATATCGAAGCTGGCGGCGTCGCAGGCGCGCACGCCGAACAGCACGAAGTCCTCGCACTCCTCACGGGTGTCAATGACGTCGATCTTCTTGCCCTCCAT
>JAFXIM010000197.1 GCA_017533165.1 Eggerthellaceae bacterium | reverse complement strand
TTGTTTGCGAGGAATGGCACGACCCAAACGCATTTATCGACTGGGCGGAATCAAACGGCTATGAAAAAGGCTTGCAGCTTGATCGTATCGACAACGACGGGCCTTACTCTCCCGACAACTGCCGATGGGTGACACCTTCGCAGAATTGCAGGAATACCCGGCGAAGCAAGCACCTGACCCTGCTCGGTATCACGAGAACCGTAGCCGAATGGTGTGAGGAAATACCCATCAGCCAGTACACGATCTACCACTGGCTGCGCAAGTACGGAGAGAAGGAGTGTGAGCGACGTGTCTACGAACGACTATCAAAAATTGCGTGAGTGCCCCTTCTGCGGGTGGGAAGCGAAGCTGCATAGAGTTTTTATAAGCAAGGCGGCATTTGTCTCATGCAAAAACTGCGAGTCGACTTCGCCATTGACAACCGAAGCCGAAGCTATCAAAACATGGAACACCCGCCATGAGAAAACGTGCGACGGGTGCAGGCACCTCGCCACGAGCATGAGAGTTGATTACCACATCGACCCATGCTGCGAGTGCGTCAGAAACGCGCCCGACCTCTACGAACCGAAAGAGGACACCGATGCTGACTAATCAATGGATACCGTGTTCAGAACGTCTGCCTGAGCAGAGCGATGAATACAACGTGATGCTGTACATACCGCCGAGGGAGGGCGTACGTCAGAAAGGCATCAGGATCGGGAGGCTCGAAGAGGCGGTAATAAAGGCTGACCCTGAAGGAGAAGGGAATCTCTGGGGAATACCGATTGAATCGTGCGATTGGTCAATAGCCGGATGGGGCTACTTTGAACACCCTGTTCCAACCCACTGGATGCCGCTTCCAGAGCCGCCGAAGGGAGAAGCCGATGCCGACTAACGAAGTCAACTGGGAAAAGGCCGAAAAGTACCTCAATTACCTCATCGGTGAATATGAGGCTATCGGCACAGCTGGATGGTTCGGCCTGACCCTGACGCTGATCCCGCTGAAAAGGCGTCTTGACTCTGGGGAAAGAACCAGAAAGCTCTACGAGGAAATCATGGCTTGCGAGTAAGGAGGACGCCGATGAATGATTGCTTCTGGTTTGGCATCTGCGTTTGCAAAGTCGATGAATGTTGCGACTGCAAGCAATACATAAGCATCAACTGCGAACTGGGAGACCAAATGCGCGAAGCGTACCAGCGGGACGTTGACAAGGCGCTCGAACCCGTACGCGAAGAGTGGGCGAGGAAGATGGGGGCAACCGATGCCTAGCAACGACGAACGCCGACAGGTTGCGGCAAGGCTGCGGAACTTAGATGAACAAGTATTGGATTGTCGCGAATACGAGCATAGAGCCATTTGCGCGGTTGTTGGTTGCTGGGGAGATGGAGAGTATTCGAATATGGAATTAAAAGACCGCCTAGCCGACCTCATAGAGCCAGAAGAGCGGACGTGCAGAATGGAGTTCAGCGAAAGAAAGCGCGGCGTCTACTGTTCGCATTGCGGCGAGCGCATGGATATCTACACGTGCGATCAGTACGGCGACGGAACGATTGGATATTCGTATCCGTTTTGTTACAAGTGCGGCGCGAAGGTGGTGGACTAATGAGCCTAGCGAAAGGGTCATGGAAGTTCGGCCAACCGAGGTTCATAGACGATGGCGAGGATGCGCTTTACATCGAGTTTCCCGACCACACCGTGAAGTACGTGCCGGAGAAGACGTGCAAGCCGATAGACCCGTTCGACAAGGAAACAAAACATATAGTCGAGCGCGGGTTGAGTCATTACTACTGGCCCTACAAGGGGTGCCCAGAGTGCCAACGCGACTTCCCGCAAGGCTCGAACTTCTGCCCCAACTGCGGGGCGAGGGTAACCGAATGACGAAAGGAGGCGCGGTGCCAGACCGTGATGACTGGCTCATAGAGCGCGTGTGGGCGCTCCACTGCCGGGGCAAGACCGTGACCGAGATAGGCAGGCGGCTCGTGATCGAACCAGCCGAGGCTCGGTTCATCATCGTGGAGATATGGAAAGCCGACAAGGGGGCCTAGCGCCCCCTTTTTTTAGTGTGACGATATGTTAGCGAATTGGTAACAAACGCCCCTGATCAGGTATAATGTCCGTATGGCAAATCCCAACCCACGAACAGACCACATCGAGGCGTACCGATTCAACAGCGGCAACGCAGCGGCAAACGGGCGCAAGGGCGCGGACGCGTCCAACAGGGCGAAGCGCAAGAAGAAGACGTGCGCCGAGATCGCCATGCGCGTGATCAACTCGGAGCTGAAC
>JAFXIM010000196.1 GCA_017533165.1 Eggerthellaceae bacterium | reverse complement strand
GCTGCTCGGCTCGGGCAGCTTGCGCAACGAGGCCATAGGCCCCCTGGTCGAGTATCGCGACCTGGTCGAGATGTACCCCTACAACGACGAGATCTATCGCGTGACAGTGACCGGCGCCACCTTCAAACGCATCCTCAACCATATCTTCCGCGATGCGGCTTTCGATGGAGAGCATACCGAGATGTACCAATACTCCAGCGGCCTGAGCATCCTGTGCTCGCAGCCCGAGAGACGCATGGTCGAGGCGAGCTTCGGGGGAAACCCCATCTCGGACGACCAGGTCTTCCGTATCGGGCTGCAGGGCTATCACTTCAAGAACATGGGGGACTGTCTGGGCCTTGCCCCTGAGGATGCCGAGGGTATCGAGCCGAGCAAGGTGATCGTGACCAATACCGTAAACGTGCTCGACGAACATCTGAGCACGCGCGAAATGGTGAAGTGCCCTGTCGATGTCAGATGGCGCACCATTGAGTAAGCGGAGCCCTGCGCCGGCTGCGCTCGAACCTGCGGCTGGCGACGAGCAGATGGAGAAAGTAAGCGATTGGGAGAGGAGCAGTTATGATGAAGAGGTTTCGGATGAAAGCCCTGATTGCGCTGTGCTTGACGTTGATGACGTCGCTTTGCCTTGCGGCTTGCGGCGGAGGATCCGAAGCGGGCGGCTCGAGCGATTCGAGCAAGGGGCCTGACCCCAAGGCCGCTCTTGCGACGGGCGAATGGGAGGGGCCTTCGGGAAAGTACCGCGTGGATATCGTTGGCGCGGAGCTCTTCGTGGACGCATACGACGGAGACGCCATTCGCGTTTACTACGACTTCTATAACGTGGAGGGCAACATTTTCTCAGTTTCATACGCAGATGAGACGGGCAATGCCAGCTACTCGCAAGATGGCGAGGAGCTGTCCGTCACCTACGCCTACAAGGACGTGCCCGAGCGGGGCAACGACCTCATGTCTGTTCGACCTGGTTACGCGATCCGCTGTGTTGACGAGTACTCGGTTGCCAAGGACGGCGGTGCCGTCTCCGTCGCCCTGTATCCTGATGATGTTGACGAGCCTGTTGTTTCCTATGAGTTTGATTTGGCGAATCTGCCGGGCGCGCCTGCTGCGGAGCTCGCGAAGAACACGGTTTCCGATCCGAAGTGGATCGAGAAATGGCCCTCCGAGGGCGTTTACCACGATGACTACCGCATCGCCATCACTGGAAGCGAAATCACAATGGACTGGGACGGCGAACCCCTCCTGCGCGTTTTCATGGAGTTCACGAACAATTCCGATGAGACCGACAGTATGGATTGGGTTGTCTACGAAAACAGGGCCTTCCAGGACGGTGTTCAGATTCAGCAGGGTTCCCCCGAGACCATTGTCGAGACCGACAGCAACTACAGCATCGATGTAGCGCCAGGCGAGACCGTCAAGGCCTCCTACTGCTACAAGCTCAACGGGACCAGCCCCGTCGAGGTCGAGCTCGTTGATCCTTGGGCTGACGGCATCACGTCTGGATCCGATGACATCGGCATCGGCCTCGTCATCGCTGTGGATTAGCGCTGCGAGGAGACCCTAGCGAAGCTATCTAAATGACGCTGGGGCGACCCGCCATCCGGGTCGCCCCAGTTTTCTAATTTCAGAGAACCATGACGCATCAAACGCCCCCGAGGGAAACCATGACGAAGCACAAGACGACCGATATGAGACGAAAGGCGCTTTCATGCGTCCTTGCAGCCTTGCTCACGCTGCCAATGCTTGGATGTCGGGTAGGTTCGGGTTCTGGGGATGGGCCAGACCCCGTCGCGACGCGAGATAACGTAGCCATCACCTCGTTCGAGTACACGCGTGGAGGCTCCTCTGCCGACTCCTTCGCAAGCTATTCCGTGTGGCTTGAAGATGGCGTTGTCAGGATGACGGCCGATTTCATAACGCGCGATGGCGCTGATGTAGAGCTCAGCGAGGACGCCCTCGCACAGCTTGCTTCGGTAGTCGAAAAGCACGATCTTTGTGCTTGGAATGGCTTCGACGAAACGAACGCTTTCGTGCTAGACGGATCGAACTTCTCGCTCAGTTTCGTTCTCGAAGACGGGACGAGCATTCACGCCCATGGAAGCAACTCTTTCCCCAACGGCTTTAGCGATGCTGAAGCAGACATCCTCGCCTGCCTTGAAAGCCTCCTGCCCGAAGAAGTCATAGCCGAGAGCAGCTAGGCTTACTATTTCTTTTTGGAGGCCTTCTTGTTGCCCTTGGAGGCTTTGGCGCTGGTGGTGTCTATGACAAGCTCGGGTTCGGGTTCCTGCTCCACCTCGTGCTCCCCATCTTCCTCCTCGTCAATGGTTTCGTTGATCTCGACGAGCTTTTCATAAACCGCCTGAATGAAGCTGGTCATGACTTCGGGATGAGCCAAGATATCGGTGGACCTATCACCTGCCTCGGAGACGATTTCCTCGGTTAACTCGATTGTCATTTCAAACAGTTCGCTCTTTTTGAAGCAGCCCACGAGAACCTCCCTTTGACCGATGACGGGTCGGTGTTTTCTCACCGTGTTGAAGCAGGCGGATGCGTCGACCTGCGCGCAGCTTGAGCAAGTCGGCTTCCGGCGATGCAGACTCAACTATACACCCAGATAATCCATGCAGCGGTACTCAAGACCGACAGCCCTATTAGCTGCACGCGTAAAACCATCAGCGGCGGCAAAAGAGGTGTTACCCGCCAGTGCCTGAGCAGCGCCAGCTTCCCACACAACAGGAACGTCCATCGTAAGGCTACCGTAGAACTGCTCTATATAGAGAGCATCGTCTTCGCAGTTGCCCACCCGGATGTTGGAGTTAATGGTTTCCGCATCCATATCTGCGAGCAAGCGCACATAGGTGTCACCTCCGTCAGACCACTCAATGCAGGGATGCCACGCCAAATTGGCAAGCGTAGTCTGACCGTTCTCAAATACGAAGTCGCACGTGAACAAACCGCTCATGATGGTGTCGATCTTATCCCAGCCGGAAACGATATCCGACATGCCATAGACCACAGGAACCGTGTTTCCGCTATCGCCAGTTACATAGTTGATGGGCTGAGTAATGTGAGCATGCGTGCCTAAAACCAGGTCGACATCGAGGTCGGCGAGGAACTTGGCGTACTCGATCTGCTGCGCATTAGGCTCAGCATCGTATTCCGTACCCCAATGCATAACCACCACCACGGCGTTTGCGACAGTCTGAGCACGCTTGACCTCGGCACTGATAGCGTCCTTGTCAAAGCCCGCTAGCTGATAGGAGTTGGGGAAGTACTCATACGCACCTAAGTAGTTGTCACCGTAGCAGTATTGAAGTACCGCAATTGAAGCGCCGCCGCGCTCAATCAAATGTACGGCGTCACGATCTTGCTGGCTCTCATAGCTTCCGACCACCATAAGCTCAGGGTACTGGTTCCACACCGCATGCGTCTGTGCTGCACCATATTCACCTAAGTCGTACACGTGGTTGCTGCCAAAGCCCGCGATATCGAAGCCTACAGCGTCAATGGTCTGAGCTGCCGCGTCAGGCGTGTTGAAGGTGGGGTAGCCCGAATAACCAAACTTCTCGGTTCCTGCCATGACCGTTTCCTGGTTGATGTAGGAAACGTCCGCCGCGGCAATCATGGGTTCAATCTCCTGGTAGAAAGGCCAGAAGTCATACGAACCGTCTCCTACGGTTCCCGCATAAGAGTCCGCAAGCTCGAGAGCCTGAGACGAACCCACCTGGTCACCCACAGCGAGGAAAGAGACGCGGCCGAACTCAGCCGACTCCTGATCGCGGCCGTACACCACATAGTTCACGCCATCGGTCGTGGTTCCATGAACGACGCCGTTTGCATCAACGGTCTCAGTTGCGGAAAGCAAAGCCTCCTTGCGCAGAGAGCTATCGATGTTGGGAGCAGGAGCTTCCTCCCCTTCGGATCCCCCACCCTCGATGAGGGCCAGAGGATTGATGGCCCACACGGCAAGACCCACAGCCGCAAGTGAAAGCGCCGCAGCAGCAAACTTCGGCCACCTACGGTGCCTCCTTGCTCCAAAACCCGCGCTCGGAGCAAAGCCGGCACCGCCGCTCAGCCCAAAACCACCTAGGTTATAGCCGCCTGAACCGCCAATGCCACCAGAACCAAAAGCTCTCTTTTTGCGCCTGCTGCTCTTTCCCATAGATCCGAGCTGGCCATAGGTAATGGGCGTAGATCCAATAGTAGGAAGTCCGCCTGAAACGACGGACTTTCCCTTGTTGCGCCTTCCCGCACGGAAGCTATCCTTGCGCGAATTCCAGCCTGATCTTTTGAAGAAAGCCATGACGCAACGCCAATCAAAACTTATTTGAACTGACTCGGATGCTTCTCGAAGAAGTCAGTCCTCGGAGGAAGCTCGGCCACGCGATGGGCGCCCGCATCGATTTCCATGGCGGTGCACAGCTCATCGTTGTTGTAGAAGTCGTAATTCCAGCTGAAGAAGTCTTCGAACTCAAAGTTCATGTAGTCGCAGATCTTCTCGCAACCCGCAGGAACAATGGGATGCATGAGAAGCGCCGCCACGCGCAGCATGAAGAAAGAGTCGAGCAGCACCTGACGGCGTGCCTCATCGTCTCCGCCAAGCTCTGCTGCACGGATGCCGTCGGTCCAGTACTTGTTAGCCCAGCGAATGAACTCATCCATATGTGACATCACGGAATGAAGCTCCACGCGATGCATGAGCTCGTCATAGCCGCGCAGCGCACGATAGACGCGCTTGGAAACCTCGGGCGAGGGCTTGCCAAGCGGCATGCAGCATTCAAAGTTCTTCTGAGCCTCGTAGAAGCAGCTGCGCGCAAGGCGGTTGAACACGTTGGTAAGCAGAGCGCCCTCTTTGAGAGCCGGGTCCGCAACGCGAGGATCGTTGCGCTTGGCCTCATCAGCCTCAAAAGGCTTCGGCTTGAAACCCACAGACTTCTGATCGAGACCCAAAGCCAGGAAATGAGCGCGAAGCTGCTCAGGGGTGTAATACTCCAGCAGCTGCTCACCCGTAGGGGGCTTGACCGAACCGGAAGAAGAAGCCTTCTTGTTACCGAAAAGCATATGATGATTGGCCACAAGCGTAGTCTGACGGAGCGGCTCGTCGGTAATACCGGGCACCAGTAGATCGCCCGGACGCAGGGCCTCAAACAGCGCCGGCTGAGCGACACCGTAGAAGTACAGGTTGTCCTGACCGATGAACTGGTAGACGGTAGCGTCCTCGGAGCACCAGAAGTCACGCCAGGAACCACGCGGCAGACCGAGGGCGTCGTTGGCAGCGATGGTGAAGGAAATGGGAGCCCACAAAGACTCAGGCCAGCACCAGACCGTCAAACCTTCCACGTCCTCGAGCACCGGGGCCTTCACACCCCACTCGATATTGCCCGTAATACGGAAGGGCACGAGGGTCTTGCCCGTGCGGAAACGCAAGCCGGCATTAGCCAGAATAGGACGAGCCTCATCGCGATCCTCAATGGTCTTGAACTCGATTTCGAAGCTCTGCTTGCCCTTCTCCGCCTCGCGATACGCATGCTCGGGAAGCTTATCGGCGATAGCCAAGTACTCCTCATACGCCTCGTTCTTGATGTAAACGATAGGCGGAGCCAAAAACTCCTTGATGGTCTGCGCGACGATAGCGCGCACATCGGGATCATCCTCAAGCTGCTTGACGTGGTCTCGAAGGAAGTCCACGAATGCAGGCAGATCGAAATACCAGTTTTCGACAGGACGCATCTCGGGCACGGTTCCCGTAACGGAGGAAACGGGCTTGAGAAGGTCCTCGGGCTGATACTGATGGCCCAGGTCGCATTCGTCAGCATAGCCGTGTTCGGACTTGCAACCCTGCACCGGGCAGAAGCCCGTTACCTGACGACCGTTCAGGAAGATGCCCGCCTCAGCATCATAGAACTGCAGCGTGGAGCTGCGCTTAAGCCAGCCGTTTTCGTGAAGCTTGCTGATGAAGGCATTGGTGATCATTTGGTGAACTTCGCCTGCATGGCCAATGCCCGAGCCCTCAAAGATGTCGAGGCTGATGTTGTATGCATCAAGGGTGCGCTTCTGCGCATCATGGTTTCGCTGCACGTAATCAGCGATGGTGCCATCAAACTCACCCGCCTCGACGAGCTTGCGATAACCCTCGTCGATCGGGGAGCCAAAGCAGTCGGTTCCCGAAATGAAACGCACGTTTTCGCGGCCGATGCGATCGCGAAGGAAGCGCGCGAAGGCGTCGGCGGGCACGAACACGCCGCCGATATGACCAAAGTGAAGCGGCTTGTTGCCGTAGGGCATGCCCGCAGTAACAACTGCGCGAGCAGGCCAGGGCACGCGCGTGTTATCCCTCAAATCCGACATTGTTGTCTAGCTCCTTCAGAAGTGCGGCAAGCTCGGACGCGTCCTCAGCGCTTGCCAGCCCCAACATGGAATAAATATCGTAGTACTCGGTGTAAAGGTAGATGGTATCGCAATAATCGATGCCCGCAAGCTCGCAAGCTTTGTTGATAGCATCTTCCAGGGTGCCGATTTCGTCAGCAAGGCCGTTTTCCACGGCATCCATGCCCGTATAGGTCATGCCATTGGCCAAGGCGCGCACGTCCTCGGTGCTCATGCCGCGGCCCGCGGCCACCGTTTCGATAAAGGTCTCGTTGATCTGGTCAACCTGATCCTGGTACCAAGCACGCTCCTCATCGGTGAGGGCGCGGGTGCCGTAACTCGAGTCCTTGGAATCGGAGGAAGTGATGTTCTCCACCGAAATACCCAGCTTCTCGTACAAACCGGAAAGGTCGGTCACCTGCATGGCCGTACCGATAGCGCCGATAGCGGTGGTTTTCGCGGTGAAGATGTAGTCGGCCTGAGAGGAGATCTCGTAGGCGGCGCTCGCGTTAATGGAGGCGCTTGATACCACCACGGGCTTGGAGAAGTCGCTCACGTACAGCGACATTTCCTCACCAGCGGTTGCCGTTCCGCCACCAGAGTCAACGCGCAAGACGACAGCCTTGATGTAATCGTTGTTCTCCGCGATATCGAGCTGCTCTTTAAGTCCCTCGGGACTGCACACCGTACCGTCGTACTGAATGGTGCCGTTGATCTCGATGATGGCAACCGTGTCATCGGTGAGATAGTCGGCCGAGGAGCCGGAGCCCGCCTCAAACATGCCCACCGAATTCAGCGAGCTGTTCATCACGCTCGTGCAGGAAGCAAGGCTTGCGAACATGAGCGCAAAGAAGAGCACGACGGCGACAAGCGCCACGATCCAGCCGCGACGCTTAGGGGGTTCGGGCATCATCGGAGGCGGATAAGCGCCAGCACCCGGCACCTGCCCGGGGGCCCCTGTCGGATACGAGCTGGCAACGGGCGCCCCCTGAGGTGCGGCGCCACCATAGTTGGCGGCATAGGACGCCTGCGCCTGAGCGCTGGCATCGCCCGCGCCGTGCCACATACCCTGCTGCCAATTTTGGTTAGTCATGAGCTACTCCTTGACCTGCGAATCCACTAGAACTCGAAGTTCTCGTCAGACTTGCCGTGCTGAGTCTGGGCCTTTTTGGCCGTGCGAATGAGGAACTCCTGGTTGGTGTCGGTCTGCTTGAGTGACTTGATCAGCATGTCCATGGCGCGCTCAGTGTTGTTGAGGTTTGCCAGAATACGGCGAACAGCCCAAATGAGCGGAGCCTCCTGCGGATCAAGCAGCAACTCCTCCTTGCGGGTACCGCTCGAAACCGGATCGATTGCCGGGAAAATACGACGGTCGGCAAGGTAGCGATCGAGCTTGAGCTCCATGTTGCCCGTGCCCTTGAACTCTTCGAAGATGACTTCGTCCATCTTCGATCCCGTATCGATGAGTGCAGAAGCCAGGATGGTCAGACTGCCGCCGCCTTCGATGTTGCGGGCGGCGCCCAAGAAGCGCTTCGGCGGATACAGGGCCGTCGAGTCAACGCCGCCCGAAAGAATGCGGCCGGAAGCCGGCTGCGCGAGGTTGTAAGCACGAGCAAGACGGGTGATGGAGTCGAGGAGGATAACGACGTCCTTGCCCATCTCAACGAGGCGCTTAGCACGCTCGATGACCAGCTCGGCAACGGCGATATGGTTTTCGGAAGGCATGTCGAAGGTGGATGAGACGACCTCGCCCTTGATGGATCGCTCCATATCGGTAACTTCCTCGGGGCGTTCGTCGACAAGCAGGCACATGAGATGCACCTCGGGGTTGTTTGCCGTGATAGCAGCCGCGATATCCTTGAGGACGGTGGTTTTGCCAGCCTTCGGAGGCGAAACGATAAGTCCGCGCTGACCCTTGCCGATAGGTGCGCACAGGTCAATGACGCGAGCCGTGATAGTGGTGCGGCCATGCTCCATGAGCAGGCGCTCATCGGGATAGATGGGCGTCAGGTCGGCAAAGCGCGGGCGCGCGGCAATCTCCTCAACGGACACGCCGTTGACGGAGAGAACCTTCTGGATGGCAGCGAACTTCTCGTTCTCACGAGCAGGACGAGTCTGGCCCACCACGAAGTCACCCTTACGAAGCCCGTTGCGTCGAATGAGCGCAGTGCCCACGTAAGCATCGCCTTCACCAGGAAGATATCCGCTTGCGCGAAGGAATCCGTAACCATCGGACATGATGTCGAGCACGCCGGAAACTTCGATGAAGCCCTCGGCCTTCATGCTCGCCTCGTAAACGGCATCTACCAGCTCGGCCTTCTTAAGGCCAGCCGCCTCAAGGCCAAGCTCACTTGCCTTTACGCGAAGGTCAGCAACCTTGAGCTCTGCGAGCTCTTCGCGCGTGACGGAAGGCACGATCTCGCGGTTCTGCTTGCGCTCACGGCGGCGATTGTGACGATCCTCACGGTTGTTCTTCTGACCGTTGCCCTGCTTGCCGTTCTGCTGGTTGCCCTGCGAAGCGTTGCGGCTTTCGCCTTGGGCGTTCTGGGCGTTGCGCTTGTCGCGATTGCGCTCGCGACGCTCGCGCTTGTGAGGCTTCTCGGCAGGAGCAGCAGCCTCAGAAACACCCTCAGCAACACCCTCGGCGGCAGCTGCAGCTTCGGGGGCCGCCTCAACGGAAGCGACGGAGGTGGCTGATGCGCGGGCTTCGGGATTCTCTTCGGCGGAAGCCTTGTCCGCAACGGAAGCCTTATCAGTAGCGGAAGCCTTGTCCGCAGCCTCAACCACGGGCGCACCGGCTGCAGAAGCTTGTTCTTCGACAGGCTGCTCAGCTGCGGGCTTCTTGCGCGTGCGCGTACGACGCGGCTTGGAAGCAACCTCGCCCTCTGCCTTCTCGGCAGCAGCTTCAACAGACAAAGCGGCAGCGGCATCGACGTCAGCAGGAGCAGCTAATGCAGCTGAAGCCTCTGCGGACGCAGCAGCTTCAGCGTCAGCAGCAGGCTTGGAAGCAGTCTTGCGCGTGCGCGTGCGACGAGGCTTTGCGACAGCCTCGCCTTCTGCAGCGGGCGCTTGTTCGGCGGCAGGCTGTGCCACCTCAGCGCTCGCGGCGGCCTGCTCGGCAACGGCGGCCGCCTCATCCTTGGCGGGCTTATCTTCCCCAACCTTCTTGGTAACGCGACGGCGTGCGGGCTTCTTGGGCTCAGCCGGGGTCTCAGCAGGAGCAACGGAGGCGGAAACCGTCTCCGTCACGATCATGTCTTCGGATTCGATCATGCGTTAAGAACCTTCTCCCAGTCCTTCATGAAGGCGTCGAGGCCACGGTCGGTCAGCGGATGCTGAACCATCTTCTTGAGAACGCCAAAGGGAACGGTGGCGATGTCGGCGCCCATGAGAGCAGCCTGGGTCACATGGTTGGCGCTGCGGATAGAAGCAGCGATGATCTCAACCTGCTCGCCGTTAACGGTGTTGGCGGTGAAGTCGTAGTTGCCGATGGCGCGAACGATGTTCTCAACCTGCTGCAGACCATCATCGGCGATATCGTCGAAACGGCCGATGAAGGGGCTGATGTAGCGGGCGCCGGCGCGTGCGGCCAAAAGGGCCTGCGGAACGGAGAAGCACAGGGTCATGTTGACCGGAATGCCCTTGTCAGCCAGAGCACGAGTTGCGGCAAGGCCCTCAACCATAGTGGGAACCTTGACGACCACGTTAGGGGCAATGGCTGCCAGCTCAATGCCGTCGGCAATGATCTCATCGCGGGTCATGGCAACGGACTCGGCAGAAACGGGGCAATCGGGGCCGACGATCTCACAGATGCGGCCGATGTGTGCATGGAAGTCATCAAGCTTGCCGCCGATCTTGGCGTACAGGGACGGATTGGTGGTAACGCCGGCGAGGGCGCCCCAGCTTGCCGCCTCTTCGATCTCTTTCAGATCAGCGGTATCCAGAAAGAACTTCACGTTTTCCTCCTCAAATATGTGTGTTCTTTATCTTCTGAAATGCGCGCGAGCGCATATCATGCCTTGGTTTGAATCGGAGTGCCCAAGGATCTGCTGTCAAGCCAGATGACGCGAAAGGATTCGAGACAAAGGAAAGCGAGAACCAGCGCAACTTGTATCGAGCGCACATACGATTCAGCGGTATAGATCAGTGATTTCTCCCAACTCACGATGGGCAAAACGCAAACACTCGAAGGCGCGCGGAAAGCTCATGCGGGATTTGAAACGGGGATTGAATCTTTGCCCATGTTAGCGCATGCCCCCCACCAGTTCAAGCAGCAGAAACATCAGTGGACACATCATGTAAAATGAGGAAAAAGCCACGCAGACACAAGCCGGCACTCGACTTGCTCAAATCACCGGGAAGCGAGGAATACATGGAATACCAACAGCTCATCGAAAACCGCTACTCCGTCCGCAAATACACCGACGAACCCGTCAGCAGAGAGGACATCGAAGCCATTCTTGAAGCGGGACGCATAGCCCCAACCGCGCGCAACTCCCAACCTCAGCGTATCTGGGTGGTCACCAAGCCTGAGGATCTGGCGAAAATCGACGAGTGCTCGCCCTGCCGATTCAACGCCCCCGCTGTACTCATCTGCGGCTTCAGCAAAGAGGCCACCTTCATGCACGCTGATGCCAAAAACGGCGATTGGTGCTATGGCTTTGTCGACGGGTCCATCGTGTTCACGCACATGATGCTTAAGGCTCATGATCTGGGGCTGGGCACCTGCTGGGTCGGCCTGTTCGACGGTCCCAAAATCCAAGAAATGTTCAACCTGCCCGACGACATCACCGTGTACAGCCTGATGCCCTTCGGACACGAAGAGCCGGGCAACGTATGCAACCCGCGCCATTACGAACGCCTGCCCCTCGAAAACACGGTCACCTGGCTGTAAAGAGTTGGGCTTCTTCGGCCACCTTCAACCGGAGGGCAAATTAACACGCACGCTACATGGCAACATGAGCCCAGGCGTATAATCGAGACATAATTAAGGCTGAAACACCAGGAGAACCATATGACAAAGCATGCAGTAATCATCGTCGACGTTCTTAACGACTTCGTAGAAGGACTTGTTGGAAGCCCTCACGCCATTACCGTAATCGAACCCTGCCAAAAGCTCATTGAAGCAGCACGCGAGCGCGCGGTACCCGTCATCTACACCAATGACGCACACGTCGAGGGCGACCTCGAAATGGCCATCTGGGGGCCCCACGCCATGAAGGGCAGCGAAGGCGGCCAAGTCTACGGCGCCATCGCCCCGCAAGAGGGGGACATCGTCATCGAGAAGCACAACTACTCCGGCTTCTTCAACACCGAGCTTGACGCCACCTTGAAGGACCTCGGAGTTGACAGCCTTGTCGTTGCGGGCCTGTATTCGAACATCTGCTGCCGCCTGACCTGCATCGACGCTTTCCAAAACGGATACAAGGTCACCATCGCTCGTGAGGCTATGACCTCCTTTGACGAAAGCGCCTACGAAAGCGACTTGGAGTATCTCAAGACCGTCGCAGGAGCGGATGTCATCAGCGTCGATGAGTCCATCGCATTGCTTGGCTAGCATACATCGCAGATGCGGCCTCGCGATTTCACGTGCGGCCGCACAATCAATCGAGTAGGCATGCTCGGCTCACCACGAAAACGCCCGCCTTCGCAATTCGCGAGGACGGGCGCTTTTTATCGAGCCTTGTCGAAGATGTAGTCAAGGGGGCCGGGGTCCTTGCCGATGTGCCCCGCCTTCCACTTTTCCACCGCCTCCAGCTTGAGCTCATCGGAAATTGCCCTTCCGCACAAATGGCAGCTCTTCAGAGCAATGGGCAAACGCGCGGCGCACTGGGGGCACCAAACATATTTTGGCTTGCAGCTATCGCATTCTGGATGGCAGTTGCCGGCATAGCACATGACTAACCCTCTTTTCGACGGCCCTAACCGCGACGCATGGGGCGAACGGGGTCGCTTCCGTCCCAATTCTCGCGCAATCCGTTGCACATGTCATGCAGGAAAGGCTGCGGATTGTGGATTTCCACATAGTGTCCGAAGGCCTTCAGGCAGTCGATGTAAGCCACTTTCAGACCACCCGAGGACTCCATGAGCATGGCTACCTCGAAACCGGCGTCTTCGAAATCCTTGATTGCGCCGTCGAGGTCGTCAACCCAGCAGCAGAAGTGGTTGAAACCGGTGCCAATCTCGTTATAGGGAGTGGGGTCAGTGGTCAAGGGCTGAATGAGCTCGATCTGCAAATCACCATAGGAACCGTAGGCTACCTTGATCTCATTGGCAACTTCTTGACCGCGGAAAACGGTCTTGGCGGGCGCGGGGGGCTCCATGTACACAAAGGGCCCAGCGCCCAGGGCTTCGACGAAAGTGAGGGCTGCGGCCTCAACGTCTTCCACTACGTAGCCAAGCTGATTGACAGCATACTTGTTAAGAATCTTCTCGATCATTTTCACACCTCCGATCAAACGGACAAAAGCAGGCCGAAGGGACTTGCCCCTCGGCCTATAAGGTACAATTGACCCATGCTGCCCTACAGGCAACGCACAGCCCCGCGTTGCGTATTGCCGTACGTCCTTCAACGCGGGGCGCTTGCCCTAAACAAGCGTGAGCGCACGTGGCCCTGAAGGGCAAAGACTCTACATGCCGGGTGCGGGCGGCTTCGGGGCGCTTGGAGCACTCGGGGCGCTCGGGGCACCGGGCATCTTGATTGCCGCATCAAGCGAGGCCTGGTCGGCATCGAAGTCCACTTTCTTCATTTGAAGCTCAGCTCCGCAGGCAGCGCACACCTTCGCGATGGGCTTGTTGGCTGCTCCACATGCAGGGCAGGTGTTCATGGACATTTCAGCAGGTCTAAAACACATGGGTTGTATCCTTCTTCTGTAGCAGCCCCGAATCCGTAGCAAGGATCAAGCTCGGACCCGGGGCTTGTTTTCATCAACGTTCGCTTATGCCAGAGCGATATCCTTCAGACCCTGGTCCTTCTCCTTGGTGGAAACCTGGAGCTCCACTTTCTTGCCATCCTTCTCGATGGTCACGGCATAGTCGTCAGCCGGGATCTCCTTCAGCCAGAAGTCGCCCCAGATGTCGGTCTCGGCGGCGTAGGTGCCGGCCTCGGAGACGGCGGTCACCTTGGCGCCGATGACGACCTCGTTCTTCGCCGGATCGTAGACGGTCGCGGCGATGAAGGTCTTCGGCAGGCCCTTGTACCACACGATCGGGCCGCCCTCGGCGCCCTCGAGGTCAAGCTCCTCGACCTCGCCGAACTTGATGGCCTCGACTGCGCAGTTGTCAACGCAGCGCGGGGTGCGGATCGGGGACTCGGGGTCGTCGAGCAGGTGGGCGCAGCCGGTGCAGCCCTGCGGGATGTTCAGGGCCTCGTTCCAGAAGACGCCCTCGAACTTCTCGGCGATGTCCTTGCGTCCGGAAGCCTTGGCCGGGTCGATGACCTGCAGGCCGTCGGCGCGCTCCATGAGCACCTCGGGCGCGTAGGCCGCGATCTCGGCGTTCTGGCCGCCGAGGACCGGGACGTAGGCGACGCGGACGTGACCGTTGGCGCCGCGCTCGCGCTCGGTGAGCTTGCACCAGAACTGGCCGACCTCGGGCTGGGCCTCGGCGTAGGGCAGCCAAGCCTGGTCGCAATGCTCGTCCTTGCAGCCGATCTGGCACGCGTAGCAGCCGGTGCAGGCCGTTACGTCGATGAGAAATGCTTTGGTCATTTCAATCTCTCCCTCTATTTACTCGATAACCCAGGAGTCGTAGTTGATGCCGATGGCCGGGTCGTAGTCGCGGGCGAAGGCGTCGGGGTTCTCTGCCTTCCACTGATCCATCTCGGCGTCCTCGAGCTTGGCAGCCTCAACCAGGTAGCCGGTGACGGCGAAGCCCTTGCAGTGCTTGGAGATCTGGTTGGTCGGGCTGATCAGGTTGGCAGCGCCGCCGCGGTCGATATGCGGGGCGATCGGGTCGACGCGGGAGCCCTTGTTCACCACGACGGCACCCTTGATGGTGCGCTCGGAGATGCGGGCGGCGGTCAGGATGATGCCGCGGTCGTTGAAGACCTTGACGATGTCGCCGTTCTCGATGCCGCGGGCAGCAGCGTCCTCGGGATGGATCCAGCAAGGCTCGTACATGTAGCCGTCCTTGCCCTTGATCTTGCAGGTCTCGATCTCGCGGAACCACTTGATGTCGTCGCCCTGGACGTGAACGCGCCAACGAGCCGGGTTGGCCACCATGAGCAGCGGGTAGTCCTTGCAACGCTCGCCCCACAGGGACTCGTCGTGGTACCAGCCGTCCTCAGCGGAGCCGCCGGTGATCCACTTGGCCATCGGAGCGCGCTCGAAGTCATCCGGGAAGTTCTGGGCCAGAGCCTCGGACCAGAACTCGAGCTTGCCGGACGGCGTGTCGAGCGGGTTGGCGACCGGGTCGTCGTAGAACAGGCGCATGCCCGGAGGCAGCATATCGGCGTTGGGGTCCTGCTTCGGGAAGTAGAATCCGCGCTCGAGCCACTCATCGTAGGAGATCTCCTCGCCGAGGCGGGAGTTCTGGAACGCGAACTGACGCCACTCGTCCTCGGTCATGCCCATGTCGAGCTGCTCGCGGATGCCGAAGCGCTCGCCGAGGGCGCAGGCGATCTCGAAGTCGGACTTCGACTCGCCGACGCGGTCGCAGCCAGCGGGAGTGTTGGCCTCATGGCGTACGGAGACGACCATGGAGCCGCCCACGAAGTCGTCATCCTCAACGCAGGTAGTGACGGGGAGAACCAGGTCGGCGAACAGCGAGTCGTTCTCGAGCCACTGGTGGTTGGTCACGAAGAACTCGACCTCGTCGGTGCGGATGGCGTCCTGATAGCGGAAGCCGCCGTCCCAGCAGTTCTGGTTGCAGGGCTTCTCGGACCAGAGCATGTGGACCCTGTTGAACTCGGGCATGTTGGCGAGCTTGTAATCGATGGCCGCCTGCAGCTCCTCGACCGACTTGCCCTGAGCGCGTGCCATTTCGGGGGAAACGCTGCCGAGTGCCGCCTTGTAGGTTTCGGGAGTGGTGGGATAGCTGTTCTTCTGGAACTGCTCGGAAGTCTCGACGTAGACGATGGCCGGGGAACCGTACCACTCGACGGAACCCTTCAACAGAGCCTCGGCGACCATGGTGCGCGGGATCTTCTGCTCGGAAGGATAGAACATACGGCACTGGTTTGCCATCTGGAACGGAGCGGAAGTCGAGCGGGCGATGGTCTCCTTGCCGATGAGGGAGGCGTTCATGAAGGCCTGCTGGACGCCGGGCTTGCCGAGACCCTGCATGCCGAGCAGGTACGCGTGGGTGCGGCCGGGCTCATGGCTGTAGGGGCCCTTGATGGCGCCGGAGCTGAAGTGCACCGATGCCGTGACGAGGTTGGCGCGGTTGCGCGCGTAGGCGCGGATGGTCCAGGGTGCGACGCCGCAGCGCTCGGACGCCCACTCGGGGGTCTTAGCGATGCCCTCCTCGTCCTCGCCGAGGACGTAGGCGCGGACCTTCTCGATGCCGACGGTATGGGTCTCGACGTACTCCTTGTCGTAGAGGCCCTCGGTGAACCACACGTACATGACCGCGAAGTCGAAGGCGGAGTCGGTGTTCGGCAGGATCGGGATCCACTTGATGTCATGGCAGACGGCAGTGTAGTTGCAGAAGGGGTCGACGACGACGAATTCCTTGCCGACCTTCTCCCAGAACTTGATGAGGCGGCTCCAGAGCATGGATGCGTAGTTCTGGGTGAGCTCCCAGTCGCCTGCTGCGAAGGCGATCATCTCGGAGTGCTCGGAGATGTCCTTCAGCACGTGCCAGGGGTTGTAGCCGGTCTGCGGGGGAGCGGGCATGCCGAGGCCCTTGTTGCAGCCGGAGCCCCAGAAGTGCTTGGCACCCCAGTACCAGCCCTCGACGGAGTCGGGGGTGCGGACCTCGCGGGTGTAGCCACCGAGCTTGGACATGAAGGTGGAGTGCATGCCGCCACCGGCGTGCAGGCTCTTGGACTCGCGATGGCCGTCCTCGCCGATGGTGAAGACGGAGAACGGGCCGTACTTCTCTACGATGCGCTTGACCTCGGACTCCATGATGTCGAAGGCCTCGTCCCAGCTGATGCGGACGTACTTGGACTTGCCGCGGTTAGCCGCGTTGATCTTGGCGGGATCGCCGCCCGGCTCCCAGTCGACGCGCTTCAGCGGGTACTTGACGCGGTTCTTGGAGTAGACGCGGTTCTTGTAAGCGAGCGCGAAGTAGTTCGGCGCCGACCTGAAGCTTGGCGTGAATACCTCGTCGCCAACCTTGATCTCCCACATCGAGGGAGCAATCTCCTCCTCGGTGTAGGTGTCAAGGTAGTTGATCGGACGAATTCGAACGATCTTGCCGTCCTTGGAATCGACGGCTGTCAGGTCGCCGCCAGTGCCGCCGCAAGCGATGCTCTGCAGCGTAGTGGTAGTGACTCCGGGTCCCACGGGCTTCTCGTTGTAACCCATGCTCTCTCCTTCCTCTTTTCCTCCTTGAAAGAGCGACGATTCTCATGCCATGCATAAGAACCCACGGTAAGAAGAGTTTAGGGAGAGAGCGTTTGGGTCGTAACCGTCTAACGGCCCCTAAGCCATAGGGCCAAGTGGCGCATTTTAGGAAATGAACGGTTGCTATGGGTATCCGAATGGCTAAACGCAAGTAGCCAGATGGCTACTTTTACTCAGCCAAGCCGTGCTTGACGGCATACACCGCCAACTGAACGCGGTTTTCCACATAGAGGCGCTGCATGATGACGCCGAGCTGCTTCTTCACGGTACCGAGGCTCAGGTAAAGCTCTGCGCTGATCTCCTCGTTGGACTTTCCCTGGGCAACGCAGCGCAAGATCTCCATCTCACGCTGGGTAAGCTGCACCGTAGGGCATTCATTCCTCTCGCCCTCGTCGCAAGCAGAAGAGGAGTCCGAAACCTCCTGAATCTCCCTCAATCGCGTTAGCTCTCCGACAACGGAGGCGGTAACGGCTCCGGAGAGGGCCATTTCGCCCTGCAGAATCCCATGCAAGCGGGAACGTAGCTGACGGGCGGGCGTGTCTTTGAGCAGATAGCCCCTCACGCCGGTATCCAATGCGCTCAGGACAAGCTCGTCGCCAGTGGCAACCGTTAGCATGACTACGACGACATCGGGAAGAAGCGCGTGTATGGCCTTGGCAGCCTCGATGCCATCCATCACGGGCATCTGCAAGTCCATGAGGACCAGGTCCGGGTTAAGCCGCTTGCACGCCTCGACGGCCTCGTGACCGTTCGAGGCCTCGCCCACCACCTCGAATTCAGGCCAATGCTCGAACAGCCCGCGAAGGCCTTCGCGGTAGAGAAGCTGATCGTCAACCAAGACGATGCGAATGGTTTTATCCCCTGACGTCAT
>JAFXIM010000195.1 GCA_017533165.1 Eggerthellaceae bacterium | reverse complement strand
CGAAAGGAGCCGTATGGCTGCTGCCAGCACTGCCGCTGCACTTGCAGACGCCCCCGTGGCTACCGCGAGTCACGCCGCGTCAAGTGACTCCGTCCGTGCCCATGCCGTTCAATCTGCGGCCCATCGAGCTGCAACCGCTTCAGCGGATGCGCTCTCTTCGTGCGTGCAGGCGGAAGACCGCCGCATCGCCCGTACCAAGCAGGCTTTCCGCGCCGCCCTTATCGAATTGATCGAGGAAAAGGGCTATGAAGCGCTTACGGTGAACGACCTGTGTGCACGCGCCAACTTGAATCGTGGCACCTTCTACAACCACTTTCACGACAAAGAGGACATGATCACGGCTTTCGAGGATGATATCTTGGCCGATCTTGAGCGCTTCCATCGCGTCATGCAGGGCTTCAACTTGAAGGATCTTGTGAAGTTTCGCATTGCTAAGCGTCCGTTGCCCTTCCTCGTGGAGCTGTTTGACTATCTGCGCGAACACGGTGACTTTTTGCACGCAGTGCTCGGCCCCGAGGGTCACAGCAGGTTCACGCCCCGTCTGCGCGATGCGGTGTGCACCGATTTTGTGATGGGCGTCCTTCACGAGCGCTATCGCGAGAACCCATCGCCCTTCGTCAATTATTACGTCGCCTTCTACGCTTCCGCGTACATGGGCATTATCGTGCGCTGGATAGAAACGGGCATGCAGGAATCGTCTGAGGAGATGGCCCGCATCGCCATGCGCATGCTGTTCATCAAGCCGGGAGAGTCAATCGAGCTGTAGCTTTGAGAGGGGCGCCCAACCCTGCGCACCCGGTAAGAGCAGCTGAGATTTCAGGATACACAAGGAAACATCATGCAGGATGCAAACAAAGAGCTGAAGAAGGTAGAGATGGAAAGCAACAACGCAGCGCCGATCACCGCAACGCAGGGCTGCTCCTGTGGCTGCGAGGAGCAGGAGTGTCCCGTAACGGCGCAGGTCGAAAAGATTGCCAAGAAGTTCACCCACGCCGACGCTGAGCAGGTGGACCTTCACCTGGGCATTGACGTTGGTTCCACCACGGTCAAGCTTGCCGTGCTCGATCGAGAAAACGAAATCAAGTGGGCGGTGTACCGCCGCCATCATGCCGATGTGCGCGCCACCATCGTGGAGGTGCTGCGCGAAGCAGCCGAGGTCTTCCCGACAGAGTGCATGACCATTGCCATCACGGGTTCGGGCGGCCTGCTTCTGTCCCAGTGGCTCGACATCGAGTTCGTCCAGGAGGTCATCGCCTCCAAGACCGCCGTGGAAACCTTCATTCCCGCAACTGACGTCGCCATCGAGCTCGGCGGCGAGGACGCCAAGATCATCTACTTCGATCAGGGTATCGAGCAGCGCATGAACGGCACCTGCGCTGGCGGCACGGGCGCATTCATCGACCAGATGGCGGCGCTTCTCAACACCGATGCCGGTGGCCTGAACGAGCTTGCCCAGAGCCAGACCACCATCTATCCCATCGCCAGCCGTTGCGGCGTTTTCGCGAAGACTGACGTGCAGCCGCTTTTGAACGAGGGCGCGCGCAAGGAGGACATCGCCGCTTCCATCTTCCAGTCGGTGGTCACCCAGACCATCTCCGGTTTGGCCTGCGGCCGTCCGATCCGCGGTCACGTGGCCTTCCTCGGCGGCCCGCTGCAGTATCTGCCCGAGCTGCGCAAGCGCTTCTACGAAACTCTCGATCTGGACGAAGAGCACATCATCGTGCCCGATAACGCCCATCTGTTCGTGGCTTCTGGCTGCGCCATCGCGGGCGCTGTGGCTGACAATGAAGTGCCCGAGCGCCTGGTTGACGTGCTTGAGCGTCTGGAGGGTCTTGGCGACATGCAGGGTTCCGAGGTCGTGCGCTTGGCCCCGCTATTTGCAAGCGAAGAGGAATACGACGAATTCGCTGCCCGCCATGCCGCCGAGTGCGTGAAACGCGGGGACCTCGCAAGCTATCGCGGTGCCGCCTTCCTCGGCATCGATGCCGGCTCTACCACCTTCAAGGCCGCCCTTATCGGCGCGGATGGCTCCCTTCTGTGGTCCACCTACGCCTCCAACAAGGGCGACGTCCTCGGGTGTGCCGAAAAGGCCGTGGCAGAGCTTTACGGCCTCCTTCCCGTTGACGAGGCCACCGGCGAGCCGCTTGTCACCATCGGCCATGCCACGGTTACCGGCTACGGCGAAGGCCTGCTCCTTGAGGCGCTGCGCGTTGACTCCGGCGAAATCGAAACGGTTGCGCACCTGAGGGGCGCTCAGGAGATGCTGCCCGGTGTCGAGTTCATCTTGGACATTGGCGGCCAGGACATGAAGTGCCTGCGCGTGAAGGACGGCGTGATCGACCACATCATGCTCAACGAAGCCTGCTCCTCTGGCTGCGGTAGCTTCATCGAAAGCTTTGCGTCGGGCCTCAACCTTGACGTATCTGAGTTCGCCCAGACCGCCATTCGTGCGGAAAACCCCGTTGACCTGGGCAGTCGTTGCACCGTCTTCATGAACAGCCGCGTCAAGCAGGCGCAGAAGGAAGGCGCCACGGTAGGCGACATCGCCGCCGGCTTGGCGATTTCTGTCATCAAGAACGCGCTGTTCAAAGTCATTAAGATCCGCGATCCGCATGACGTTGGAGAAAAGGTTATCGTGCAGGGCGGCACCTTCCTCAACGACGCAGTGCTGCGTGCCTTCGAGCAGCTTTCCGAATGCAAGGCCGTACGCCCCGACATCGCGGGCAACATGGGTGCCTATGGCGCGGCGCTTCTGGCGCGCGACCGTTACGCTGATGCGTTAGCAGCGGCTAGCGGGGAAGAGGTGCGCTCCTCCATCCTCACCCTCGAGCAGATGGATGCCCTGAACCCCACGCATCGCACCGT
>JAFXIM010000194.1 GCA_017533165.1 Eggerthellaceae bacterium | reverse complement strand
TGCTGTCGCGCTGGCGATCGAGCTCCGACCTCAGGGCCTCGAAAACTGCGGGATCTGATTGCTCAAGATGAGGCAAGCTGCTTGACATGAAGACTTACTTCCCCTCGAGAGCCATGATCTTCTCGACACGTCCCGCATGGCGACCGCCGCCGAATTCGGTGGACAGGAAGGTATCGAGGATGGCCTTGTTGGTTTCCTCGTCGATGAAGCGCCCTGAAAGCGTAATCAGGTTGGCATCGTTGTGCTCGCGAGAAAGGGCGGCGAACTCGGTATTGATGATATTGACCGCGCGAACGCCGTTGATCTTGCAGGCCGCAATTGCCATGCCGATGCCCGTACCGCATACGAGCACTCCAAAGTCGGCAGCGCCCTCAGCCACGTCTCGGCCGACGAGCTCGGCAAAATCGGGGTAATCGACGCGATCGTCGTTTGCAGGGCCGCGATCGCTCACCTCATGGCCGCACTCGGCCAAGTAGGCTGCGAGAACCTGCTTTTGATCGAAACCTGCATGGTCGCTTGCAATGCTGATGCGCATGATGAGCCTTTCTTTCTTTTATGCCTTTTCAGCCGTATGGCCTGAAGATACCTTAGCTTTCCCTTCCGCTTGTTGCTAAAGGGTGAACATTGCCGCTCGAGACACGTCTGAGGAGCGCGTGTCAGGCGGGGCGCCTAGGGCATGACGCGGCCGACCGCCTTCTTCCATCCCGCGAGCAGATCCTCACGCATAGCGGCGTCCATGGCGGGCGTGAAGCCCTCGTCACTTTCTCGTAGCGCACGAAGGGCGTCTACGTCCTTCCAGAAACCGGTCTGCAGGCCAGCCAGGTACGCCGCCCCAAGTGCCGTGGTCTCGGTGTTCGCATGGCGTAGTATAGGTCGATCGAGGATGTCGGCCTGGAACTGCTTGAGGAAGTTGTTAGCCGAAGCGCCGCCGTCGACGTTCAGGGCACGCATGGGAGATCCGGCGTCATCTTCCATAGCGGAAACCAGGTCGCCCACCTGATAGGCAAGCGCCTCAAGCGCCGCGCGCACCACATGGGCGCGATTGGTACCACGCGTGATACCCAAGATAGCGCCACGGGCATCGGGCTCCCAATAGGGTGCGCCCAATCCCGTGAAAGCCGGAACCACGTACACGCCACCCGTATCGCTTACGCTGCGCGCAAGCTCGTCGGTTTCGGCGGCGGTTTCAATGAGCTTGAGCTCATCACGAAGCCACTGGATGAGGGCACCTGCCACAAACACGCTGCCTTCGAGCGCATATTCGGTACCCGCCACTCCAGGAGCCGAAGCGGCGATGGTGGTGACAAGGCCGTTCTTGGACTCGCAAGCGTGAGCACCCGTATGCATGAGAAGGAAGCAGCCCGTACCGTAGGTGTTCTTGGCCATGCCGGCCTCGAAGCAGCACTGCCCGAACAGCGCCGCCTGCTGATCGCCCGCAACGCCGCGGATGGGGATGCCCTGCACCAAACCAGGGTTTGAGGTCACGCCGTAGTCGGCCGCCGAGGGAAGAACCTGCGGCATGAGGGATGCGGGGATGTCGAAAAGCTCCATGAGATAAGGGTCCCAGCATCCTTCGTGAATGTTATAGAGCATGGTGCGGCTTGCGTTGGTTACATCAGTTGCATGCACCTTGCCATGCGTAAGCGTCCAGACAAGCCAGGTGTCGATGGTTCCAAAGGCAAGCTTGCCGGCTTCGGCAGCCTCACGTGCGCCGGGAACTTCGTCGAGAATCCAGCGAATCTTGCTGGCGGAAAAGTATGCATCAGGAATGAGACCCGTACGCTTGGTGATCTCTGCGGCGACGCCTGCGTCACCGCAGATCTCGTCGACCAAGGGCGCGGTACGGCGACACTGCCACACGATGGCGTTCATCACCGGTTCACCGGTTTCGCGATTCCACAGAATGGTGGTTTCACGCTGGTTGGTGATGCCGATAGAGTCAATGTCCTCGGGGCCCAATCCACTGCTCACTAAAAGCTCGGTCATGGCGCCGAGCTGCGTAGACAGAATGTCAGCGGGATTATGCTCAACCCAACCCGGTTGCGGGTAGATCTGCGGGAAGGGACGCTGCACCGAGGCTACCGCATTTCCCTGGGCATCAATGAGCATAGCGCGCGACGAAGTGGTTCCCTGGTCGAGCGCGATCACGTACTTCTTCACGAAAGCCTTCCTTCCAGCCATTCGAGCACGTCGGCGTATACCTTCTCCTTGCCGAACTCGTTGAGAATCTCATGACGCATGTCAGCATACATGATGAGCTCCACATCGTTTACGCCAGCGCTGCGTACCAGCCGAGCGGCGGCGCGAACGCCCTTGCCGCAGTCGCCCACGGGGTCCTGCTCGCCGGCGATGTAGAGCAAGGGCAGATCCTTGGGAACGCCGGCCGCGCACGCAGGAGTGACAACCTCACCCGTAAGCTTGGTGAGCGCAGCGTATCCGCTCACTGAGAACATGTAGCCGCAAAGCGGGTCGAGGGCATAGCTCTCGACGAGCTTTTCGTCATGGGAAAGCCAGTCGTTGGGAGTCTTTGCATCCTTGATGGCTTTTGCGTAGGCACCAATCGCCATGTTGTGAATGAGGGAGCTCGTCGAACGTGGACCTCGCAGTTTGCAAAGCAGGTTCGCAAGAGCATTGCCCGCCTTGGAAAGGGCAAGCGCCTGGTTTCCCGTTCCGCAGATGATGGCCCCGGCAAGTCCTTGTCCGTGCTTGGAGACAAGCGATCTGGCGACGAAGCTGCCCATGGAGTGGCCGAACACGAAGTGCTTGAGCCCCGGGAAGCGCTCAGCGGCGATTTGCCTTAAGCGCTGAGCATCGGCAACCATGATGCTCGCGCCTTGCTTGGCGGGAAGGCAACCGAACTCCTCGGGCGAGGACACGCTGCGGCCGTGACCGATATGGTCATGTCCGCACACAGCGAAACCGCAGGAGACGAGGAAACTTGCGAATTGATCATAGCGACCGATGTGCTCGGACATGCCGTGGATGAGCTGCACGATGGCGCGTGGCTTCGCTGCAACGGGAAGCCACCAACGCGCGTGAATAGTGGATACTCCGTCAGCCGAGGGAAAGCTAAATTCCTCTCGAGTTACGCCTTCGCCTTCGCCAAGTTTTTCTTCACAGGTGGCAGCGGCCCTGTTGATGTCTTCCATGCTTACGGCTCCTTCCCGGATCAGGCGCACGGCACCGTCCACAAAACTCACGATGGTGGAAGCCTCGCCGCTTGCGGACGAAGCCATGGCAGAGTTATCTTCGCCAACGAAAACGCAAGCTGCGGCACGCGAGATGCGGGGGTCAAGATCAGCAATGCGCGCAGGGGCAGGACAACCGGC
>JAFXIM010000193.1 GCA_017533165.1 Eggerthellaceae bacterium | reverse complement strand
TGGTCGGCCGTGATGGACTCCGCGATGATGCGCGAGCCGTGCAGCCCGCCTTCCAGGTCCTCGCCGTACTCGTCGATGAGCGCCTGCGCCTGCTGGCTCGGGAGCCCCGCGATGTTGAGCGCGTGGTAGAGCCCGTCGGGGCCGAGCAGCTTGAGCGCGTCTGCGTAGATGTTGGAGAAACGCGCCGTGTCGCCGTCGAGCAAGGACGCTGTGAGCCTGCCCGTGATGATGCCGTCGCCCGTCACGGTCAGGTCCTCGAAGAGCCCCGACTCGGCGAACAGCTCGCTTATCTTCGCCTTGCCAATGTCGGCGACGTTCACGTTCGCGAAGTCTATCTCGGCGAACATGGCGTCCAGGTTGTCGAACGCGCCCGCGCTCGCTGCAACCTCTTCGGCGGTGATGCCGCCCGCTTCGAGCTCTCCGATGTAGCCGACTGCCGATGACAGCGCGTCGGCGGAGATCTCGCTCACCTTGGCGGTCTCGGCCTGCAAGTCGGTTATGAGCGCGGAGTCGGCCGTGAGCGAGGTCGCCACGAGCCTGTCTATCCTCGCAGACTCGGAGTATGCGGTGGTGAGCGCCATGTTCGCGATGCTGCCCACCTTTGTCACTGTCCGCACGTTCGCTGACGGGGACGTGACGTTGCCCGTCATGACGGAGCGCCCGCCGGAGATGGTAACGCGCACGGTGTCGCCCTCCGACGCCTCGACCATCGGGGTCGTTATCGGGGTCTCCTCGGCACCGCCGGGTATGCGCACCCAGTACGTGCCGTCCTTCCCCTGCCTAACCACGGTGGCGAGGTGCTCTGACGAGCGGGGCTTGTAGCCGCTGCCGACTATGGCGCGTGCGAGCTCTGCCATGCCGTTCATCGCAGCACCTCCGCCTTCTCTGACACGACCACGCCGTTGCCGACCTCGAGCGATTGGGTTGACACCCTCATCGTGCAGTCGAGGTCGACGGATGCCATAGAGCCGACGACTATGTCGCCGACCGTCACGTCGGGCCACCACTCCCGCGTGTACGTCCTTGATTCGAGCGACTCGTTTGCCTCGGCGAGCTTCCTCCTCGCGTAGGCTTCGAGGGACTCCCCATCCACTAGCTGCGGCGAGGAGTCGTACTCGTCGACGTACCTGCCCCTGTTTGACAGCGACGCGGGGTTGTCGCGGCTGTCGTCCACGGCTACCACTTGCCTGTCCCCGTCTATGGCTATGTAGCGGTTGGGGACCTCCTCGAGCGACCCGTTCACGCCTATCTCGACACCGAGAAGCGACGCGTGCGCCGAGTCGAGCACGAGCGACGGGTTCGTCGGCTTGGGGCCGACCGTGACAGTCCCGCCTCCCGATATGGACATCTGCCATCCAGCGCCGTCCAGGATTGTCCTTGCTGATTCCAAATATGTCGTGCCCTCGGCGAACACGTAGTTCTGCGAAAGCGTGAACGAACCCTCCACCACGACGGGTGCCGGGGTGCATGCGGCTATCATGGACGCCGCGTACGCAGCGCCGTCAGCGCCCATCGGCGCGTAGGTGCCGGCCAGCAGCTTCTTGTCCTCGGCTGGAGCGAGAACGGAGCGCCCGCTGCACTCCGTGGTCTTGCCGCCGACCGTTGACGTCGAGTCACCCGGCGAGAACAGCAGCGTCGCGACCGCGTGCCGCTCGACCTCGCCGTCCTGCTCTGCGAGCATCTCCAAGCGCCCCCAGAACTCGCCGCGTTGGAGCCCCGCGTCGAACGACGCGCTGCCCGACTCGATGAGGTCGGAGTCCTTGTCGCGCTCGACCGATGCCGACACGAGGCCCTGGAGCTCGTCGGTCGCCGCCCAGGTGTCCCTGTCGACGACCATCATCCTCCAGGACGACGAGTAGCCTTTCCCGTAGTCGATCATCACTCGCCCCAATCGTCGGGGCTGATTTGGAACGCGTCCGTCATGGCGACCTCGGTCGCCGATATGGAGACGGGCACGGCACCCGAGTCGTAGGTGACTCCGTAGCTGTCGACCTGGACGTTCGCGGGGTACGCGCAGCCGTCTGGCGTGCGCACGAAACACGGTCCAGCGTGCTTCGCGAGAACCGCGAGGAGCCGCCTCTGCTCTGCCGACTCGACCTTTATCACGTCGGTCGAGAGGCTCGCCGTGCGAGTCGCGCCGTTGTTCCAGTAACCGGCCCTTGTGCCGTCGAGGTGCTCCCTTAGCTCGAAGTCCTTCTCCCAGCCGTCCGTCATGGCGATGTTGTACGGAAGCTCGACCGACTCGTCGTCGAAGTCAATCCTCAGCGACGAGTGTGGCAGTTGGTATTCGTAATCGGCCCACGCGATGTCGCCGTCGACCGTGCGCGTGCAGAGGATGTAGTTGAGGCCGGCCCTGCTCGAGAACGGCGCGTACCTGTCGGTGACGGGCGTCCCGAACGGGACGTCAGATGCTATGAGGTAGGCTCCGTCTGGCGTCGAACGGTACACGTCGCACACGTCTGTCTCGGCGACCTCGTCATCAACCCCCTCGGGGATGACCGGGGTGGCGGGCGTGATGGTCGCCGTGAGGCCGTCGACGGCAATCGAGGAGCCTTCTGAGGGGATGTACGCCTGATGCTCCCACGCGACCGTGAACGAGCATTCCGCGAAATCCGACGCGAGCATCGTCTTCGTGTCGGTCGCGACCGCCGTCACGGTGTACGTTGCGCCCTCGTACAGCGAAAGATCCGAAGGGGCTGGCACCGTGGCCGTCCACTCGCCGCTCGACTCGGTCCAACTCGGGCTCAGGACGTCTGCCCACACCACGTCCCCGTCAGCCTGGATGACCTGGCTCGACGGCGTCGCCGACGAGACGCCTGACGATGTCATGTAGAACACCACGTCGGTCCTTGGAGACGAGCACGTGAGCGACATCGACGCGGGCTGCGCTTCGAGCGTCGCGTCCATGCTCATGCTCAGGACCGGCGCGACGTCGATGGTGACGGGCACGAACTCGGAGAACGCCCAGTCTCCTCCGGTCGTCACGCCGACGCACAGCATGATGGAGTCGAAGTCCTCGACCTTCGACGCGGGGATGACCGTCGCACCCGCAGGGCCGTCTCCCGACACGAGCTCCTTGCGCGTGCCGCCGTCGTCGTAGCAAATCTGCCACGCCGTCTGCTCGGAGCCCGAGTACGTCCACGAGCACTCGATGCCGTCGCCCCTCTCGACTACTGAGGGCACCGTGAGCACCACGTCGGTCGGCGCGACGGCGGTCGAGACTGGGTACGCATTCGGGTAGAACCACTCGCCGTAGCTCGGCGTTTCCCCGGAGAGGAGCGCACGCCTTGCACGGAGGTAGTAGAGGGAGTCGGCCTCGAGTCCCCTGATGGTGACTGTTGCTGCGTACTCGTACTCTACAGGAGGGTCGACCGAGTCGTCCGTCCATCCGCCCGAGTCGAGCCACGTCACGTCGCAAGAGTTGGGTTGGCTTGTCGATTCCCACGCGTCCTCGAACTCCGACCAGGTGATCTGAGTCGTGTCGGAGTCGTCGCTGTTCCACGCGAGCCTCACGACGATTCCCGTGCCGTCCGTGCTCGGAATGACAGAGGCGAACTTGACGGCGTCATCGGCCTGCGGGGTCTTCGCGCTGTAGAGGCACTCGGCCTCGACGGGCACGGAGTTCGCCGTGAAAGCGCCATGAGTGGTCACTATCCTGTACCACGTGTGCGACTTCGCGGTTGGGACCGCGTCCTCGTACATGTCGGTCAGCCCCGTGCAGTTGCCGTTGTCGACCGCGCCGTCGACGTCCTGCCACCCGTCCGCCAGCCCTGCGGCGGCGGCGCTGGTGATGCTCGTCGAGCGGAGCCGTTGCAGCTTCACGGTGTCCACGGGTGCCGTGGACGTCGCGTTCGCCGAGAGCCTGACGGTGACGTAATCAGATGAAGTCGAGCCGCTCTTCACGATGGAGGCTATGGAAGCCTTCGCGGGGCGTGCGTACACGTACGACTTCGACACAGTTTCGGAATTCCCAGCGAGGCCGCGTGCGTAGGCGTAGACCGTTATCCTGACCCACTGGCCAGCGAGGAGTGCGGCAGCAGCAGCGTAGTCGTAGGACGCTTCCTCAGAGGTCTCGGTCGTTGACGTCCAGTTAGCCACGTTCTTTTCGGACTGGTAGGAACTCCCGAGGTTCGACGAGTCTTGACGTGTCACGCGGTAGTATGTGTCGTAACGCTCGTAGTTGTCGGCACCCTCGTCGGTCTCGATCGTGAACGTGATTTCATGATTCGACGAATCGTACTCTGCGTCAGATATTTCTGGCTTGCGCGGCGTCTTGAAAGCGTACGTCGCTTTTGTATGGTTCTTCGTCGACGCATGCAGCACGTCGCACGTTACGCTGTTCAGGTAGCGCCCGCTCGTCAGCGGATGGTACTTCGTCCTGTAATACTGGCACGACGCGTTGGTGTGGAAGTTCTCTCCATTGCGCGTCCACACGATGTCGCCCTTCGCGTCTCCCGCTCCGGTCTGTTGGATGACCTTCGAGGACATGTTCTTCGACGCGTTGAACGTCCATATCTCGTCGTAGTATCCATCGTATCCCCAGTCGGTTGTGAAGCCCTTGCCCGACATGCCCCAGGTTGCGGACATGGTCGGGTAGCCGCCGCTCTCGGAGCCGCGCTGGACGACCAGGTTGACGACTTTGTAGTAGCTGCTCATGCTACCTCCTGCCCCTCATCAGCTCTTGGGCGCGGATGGCCTTCGTGACCTGACGCGCTATATCGTCGCCATCGCCCGATGCGGTGACGTTTATCTCGTACGTGACGTTGCTGCTCGAATTCGAGTTGTTGTTCAGGTTCTTCGCGATCGCGTCAGCTATGGGCTCCATGTACCTAGTGTTCGTGAGCGGCACGACCGTTCCGCCAGTTCCCCAATTGAGGACGGCCTCGGCTCCCGCCTCGCCGACCCAGCCGTTGTTCGTCAACGTAGGCCCAGTTGCGATGTAACCCGATGCGTGACGCGGGATGTACGGCGAGTCGGCGATGCTGCCTGTCGCGGAGCCTAATCCGAATATGCGCGCCGTAATGTCCACCGTCTTGCTTCTGATGTTCGAGATGGCGTTGGCGAGGTTCACGACGCTCCACTCGCCGGAGACATTCGCGTTCACATATACGCTCTTGCCGGTGACTTTCCTGATCATGGAGTCTAATCTCTCGACAGCGTCGGCAGAATCGCTCGCCGTGCCTTCGTCTGTGATGGCGAATTCCTTGCCGTCCAAGCTGTTGACGGACTTCTTCAACCCGACGACCTTGCCCGTCTGGTCGTAAATAGTCCCCATGTCGTCGACCCAGTACGTCTTATCCTCGATCTCGGTCGCGTTGAGCCCGTCTATCTTCGCCTTCGAGAGGTCGACCTCGATGCCCATTTCGCGAAGACCGCCTATCATCGACGCTATCGAGCCGTCCCAGTTCGACGCAAGGCTCTTGATGTCGTTCGAGTGCGTTGACAGCTCGTCGTAGCTGACTCCGAGTTCTTCGAGGTCGTGCGCGAATCCAGTAACCGAGTTGCCGTTCGCCCACAGTGACACCTGCACCTCGTCGTTGTCGGCGAGCCACTTGACCGCAGCGCTAGAGTTCTCCAACTGCGCCTCGGTCATGAGCTTCATGCCTTCTTCGTACTGGTTCATCGCGCTCGTCGTCTCGCCGAGTTTTTGCTTCGATTTATCGAGCAGGTCGTTCGCAGCTGCGAGATTCGCTTCAAGTTGCGTGATTCTGTCTTGGCTCATTCCCGGCGTGGCTTGCGCTTCGGCAAGGGCATCTTCCGCAGCCCTCACTTCGTTCTCGGCTTGCGCTATCTCATCGAGGGCGTCACGGTAATCGCTCATCTTCGTCTCGTAGCCCTCTTTGAAGAACTCGGCTTTCGCGGCTATCATCATCGACTCAGTGAGCTTGTCGAAAGCATCTGCGCTGAGTTCAGCGCCGTCCTTCATAAGATGCAGAGCGCCAGCCTCGTCCTCGGTGAACGAAATGGACGTGCCGGCAGCGGAGTTGTAGAGTTCGAGCTGCGTTTTGAGGTTCGCCATGCTCTCGGCGCTCTTGTCGCCAGCGTTGTACGCTTCGAGAGCGGCTTTCAAGCTCTCGCCGTAATCTTCGATGAGGGCGTTGTTGCCGTAGGTTTCCTTCGCTGAGTCTTGCAACTTGCGGTTGTTCTCAGCCATCTTCGAAACCATCTTGTCATAGCTGGTCGCAGCGTTTTGAATCGCAGCCGTTTGACCGCCAATAGCCGTTCCAAGCGCGGTGCCTATAACGTCTCCGGCGTTCCTGGACGCTTCCTCGGCTTCGCGCATCTTCTTGATGTAATCGGATATAACGGCTATCAAAACCGTAACGCCAGCAATTACGCCAGCGACGGCGAGGTTTTTCAAAAGCGACTTGCCGATTGCTTTCGCCGCCGATCCAACAGATGCCAGTCTCGTTTTCATGCCGATTGCGCCTTCGCCAGCTTCGGCGAACCCAACCTTCATAATCGAGAGCGCCTTGCCCATAGCGGTCGATTCGGCGATGAACGCAACCATGTTCTGCTTGGCTAGGATGAACGTCGAGGCCATCGTGAGCATCGGACCTGAAATCGCCGCGATGCCGAGCCCTACGACAATCGCCGTCTTGGAGAAGTCGTCCATTTCATCGAACGCGTCCAATGCGGTCTTCGCAATGTCGGACAGCAACACAATCAACGGCGTAGCGCCCTCCACGAGCGATGCCATAGCGTCGTTTGCGATATTCGAGAGGATCGAGAGCTGTCCTGAAAAGCCCTCTGCTTTCCTCTCTGCCTCTCGCGCCGCGTCGCCAGCTGCGCCCCATGCGTCGGATTGCCCGTCCCATGCGTGCTGCGACATTTCGAGGTTCGTGTTCAAGCCGCCGATAGTCTGCATCAAGCCGAGGATGGACTGCTTCTGGCGCTCGCCCGTGATGCCCATGCTTTCGAGCGTCGCGACAGCCGAGCCGCCTTCGGATTCGATGCGGTTAAGACCCTCGATGAACGCTTTGAACGCTTCAATCGGGTGTTCTTCCCAAGCGGTCGCGAACTTCTCTGCTTCATCTGCGCTGCCATATGCCACTTCCGCAAATGCTCCGAGCGAATCGCCGCCAGCCGCGACAGCTGATTCAATGTCGGAGAACGTGTTGGCGATAGCGGTGCCAGCAGCTTCGGTCTTCATGCCCGTCGACGCGATGCTGGATGACAGCGCGAGGATTTCGGGCACGGACATGCCGACGATCGTGCCCATCGAGCCGATGCGTGTTGCGATGTCGACTATCTGGTCTTCGGTCGACGCGCCGTTGTTGCCGAGTCGGACGAGCGCGTCCGCGAAGTTGTCGTACTCTTCGGCGTTCATGTGCGTGATGTTCGCGAGCTTGCCGAGCGACGATGCGGCTTCCTCGGTATTGAGGTTAGTCGCCACGTCCAAATTCGAAACAGTCTCGGCAAATGCCTGTAAATCTTCGGTCGCCACACCAAGCTCGCCGCCGATTGCCATGATCTGCATCATCTGCTCAGCGCTCGTGACGTGAGTTTTCGAGAAGTCGATTGCTGCTTGCCGCAATTCCTCGAACTGCTGTTCCGTTCCGTTGACGGTCTTGCGCATGTCGCGGTAAGCGGAGTCGATTTCCTGCGCAGCGGACACGGCTCGCCAACCGAGCATCGTGATGGCGGGCGTTAGCGTTGAGTATAGCGTCATGCCGGCAGACTTGATGGTGGACGCGTTGAACATGCTCTTACCGCCGAGGCTCGTCATATTCATGCGCTTTTGCAACGAAGCTGCGTGAGCTTCCGTCTCGGACAGCTCTAATTGCAATTGTTCGAGCTCAGAGCATTCCTTTGCCGTCTCGAAAGCGGCATCCAACTGCCTTGCGTCAGCTTTCAGCTCGTCAACTTCGGCATCGGCTGCTTTAACTCTCTCTTTCAGCTGTTCGATTTCTTCAACTGGCGCTTCGGCGTCTTCCAACCTTTTCAGCGATTGATGCAGCGCGTCTGCCCTGCCCTTCGCCTGACTAAGTTCGTCTTGTATCTTTTGCCATCTATCGCCTAGTTCCTGGACGCTTAATGGCATGTTCTTCTGCTCTGCGAGCACTCCCGACAAGCGGCCTTTGTAGGCTTCTACCTGTTGGGAAAGCTCCCTTGCCTTCTGCTCCGTCAAATCGTACTCGTTCGACAGCGCTTTCAACCTGCCGACGGCGGCAGACAGGCTCGACGGGTCTTCGCGCAACGCGGCTTCGTATGCCCTGGCTTGGTTGGCGCACTCCGAGATAGCGGAGTCCATCGACTTGATCTTAGCCGTGCTCTCGCCCCACGCCTCGCTCGAATACTTCGATGCGCTGTTCAGCTCGCGCACGGTCGCGGCAGCGCCCCTCGCCTCCGATTCGAGACGCTGCATGTTGATTGACATGGCTTCGAGTTTTTCGGCGGCTTCGTACGCTTCCTTGCTATCGAACGCCTCGTTCCAAGTTGCGCGCATGTTGCGTAGCTTTTGGATTTCCTCGTCGGTGACTACGCCGAGCTCTTTGAGCTGCGCCATCTGTGTCTCGAACGTCGTGTTGCTACCCTGACGCGATAGGGCGTTCAAGTCCATCGCCTTGCCAGCTTCCTTCGCGCGCAGTTCGAGCTCGCGGTACTTCGACGCGAGGGTAGCCGTCATGTCGTTGTAGCGTTCCTTGGCGGTGGTCGCTGCGAGGGCGATGTTCTCCGTTGACCTGGCGAGTTCCGAGACAAGTTCCGCCTTGCCGTTCACGATCACGAACGTCCTGCCGAGCTCGCTATATGCGTTTTTCAGAAGGGTTATCTTCGAATAGAGGGCTTCGGCGCGGTTCGTGGTCAGCTTCATGCGCGTGGCAACGTTCTCCATGTTGCCGGGCTCGAAGCGCATGGCACGAGTTACCTGGCGAATCTGGCTATAAAGCGTGGACGCCGCTTTCGTAGATGCCTTCAACGCCGTGTTCAGCTGGGAGGTGTCGCCGCCTATGCGGATCGTCAAACCTTTGTACTCTGCCATTTCGACACCTCCTAGAAAGCGTCAATGTCGGCTTGCGTTGCATCGCGCACGCCGCTATCGTCGTCGTTTTGCTCGTTTACTGCGGCCTGCACGTACCATGCGGCTCTCGCATAGGGCATTGTGAGCACGTCAGTCCTCGTGAAGCCCAGTTTCAACATCGTCAACTCAGTCTTGCTGTACGCGAGATTTGCCCCTGCGCTTCGGCTTTTCGAGCTGCTTTGCGAGTTCTTCGGTGGCTTGGGCGAGTGTAGGAAAGCAGGCATCAATTTCCTTGACGAGTAGGATGTGCAGGCGGTAAATGTCAATGTCGTCTGCCGCATGCGCCTTGCTCCACAAATTGAAATCGCCCACCATCTTGTCACCGTTCAAGCCAGCTTCGCAGCCGCACCTGAGCATCGCCCAGAGCGCCCTCGCATCGGCTTCCCAATTCGCCGCGAGCAGCTTGCCGAGCGGAGTGCCGTCATCCGAATCGCCGTAATCGGTCACATCGTCAACGAGCGACTTGTGCGGGCTGGACGGGTCGTTTTGGAACGCTTGCTCATAAATGGTCAGCGTGTGCAGGCTGCACAGCGCCGTCCACTCGTCCGTGGACTCGCCAAAGGCGAGCGGCCCCTTGTCGCGGGACTGCTCGCCCTCTGCATTCTCATCCACGTGCCTGAAATGGATGATCATGTATTGGCTCCTTACAGAGTGTCACCAGTTGCGCCAGATGCGCCTCCAACGATGTACACGGCATCGAACCAATTGGAGAACTGCGAAGCGGTTGCCGTCTCGTTTGTCGCGCTCGCCTTGATGACGTTGGTGA
>JAFXIM010000192.1 GCA_017533165.1 Eggerthellaceae bacterium | reverse complement strand
CGGTGGCGAAAAAGCGCCGCAACCAAGATGCGTACTCTCCAGGTGGTGTGTCGGGAAAGCGCCCAAACCATGCAGCGGTGGTGTACTCAAACCTCATCCGCCGAACCTACAAATCGGCAGCCATCGTCCTTGGCGGTATAGAGGCTTCCCTGCGCAGGCTCGCCCATTACGATTACTGGTCGGACAAGCTCAAGCGATCCATTCTGCTCGACTCGGGGGCGGATCTGGTTTCCTACGGCATGGGGGAGCGGTCTGTCGTCGAGATTGCCGAAGCTCTTGCCAGCGGACTTCGCATATCCGATCTCACCTTCATTCAGGGAACGGCCTATCGCACCCGATCGCTCGAGCATGTCTACGATTACATCAAGCTGCCTACGTGGGATGACATCAACGAAGATAAGCTCGCTTTTGCGCGGAGCTTCGACCTGCAGTATCGCAACAGCGACCCCGTTTCGGGAAAGTGCTTGGTCGAGCCGTATTCCGATCACGAGTACGTGGTGGTGAACCCGCCGCAGCTCCCTTTGAGCACCTCTGAGCTCGACGCGGTGTATCGCTTGCCCTACGCGAGGGCCTGGCATCCTTCCTATGACGAGCTTGGCGGCGTTCCCGCCTTAGCTGAGGTTAAGTTCAGCCTCACCAGCTCACGCGGTTGCTTTGGCGAGTGCTCCTTCTGCGCGCTTACCTTCCACCAAGGTCGCATCGTGTCTTCCCGCAGCCATGACTCGCTTGTCGAGGAGGCGCGCTTGCTCACGCAAGACCCCGACTTCAAGGGGTATATCCATGATGTGGGAGGACCGACGGCCAACTTCCGCATTCCCGCTTGCAAAAAGCAGCTCGAGCACGGAGCTTGCGTGCACAAGCGTTGTCTGTGGCCTAAGCCCTGTCGTCAGATGAAGGTTGACCACAGCGACTACGTGGGCTTGCTGCGCAAGCTTCGCGCTCTGCCCGGCGTCAAGAAGGTGTTCGTGCGTTCGGGCATCCGCTTTGACTACCTCATGGCCGACAGCGACAGGACCTTCCTGCGCGAGCTGTGCGAGCACCATGTGAGCGGGCAGCTTAAGGTTGCCCCCGAGCATGTGTCGAAAACCGTGCTTGCCACCATGGGAAAACCCGCGCCCAAGGTTTACCGCGATTTCGTTGCCGAGTACAAGAAAATCAACGAGCAGCTGGGTAAGGATCAGTATCTCGTACCCTATTTGATGTCTTCGCATCCGGGTTCAGGTTGGGCGGAGGCGGTTGAGCTTGCAGAGTACTGCCGCGATATGGGCTATAACCCCGAGCAGGTGCAGGATTTCTACCCAACGCCCTCGACGGTTTCGACCTGCATGTACTACACGGGCATAAACCCACTCACCATGGAGCCTGTCTACGTTCCCAAATCACCGCATGAGAAGGCATTGCAGCGCGCTTTGATCCAGTATCGAAACCCGAAGAATCGCGACCTGGTCATCGAGGCATTGCGCAAGGCGGGTCGCGAGGACCTCATCGGCTATGATCCCAAGTGCCTCGTGCGACCTAAGAAAAATAACTCTTGAATATTGAATAACACGAAACTATAATGTTTCCTTGCGTCTGTGTGTACGTATGGATACACCCGGGCGCGTGGTTAGACGGAGTCGCGATGGGAAGCCTCCCTTCCTACCGTTCGGCAATCGCCTGATCACAACGTAAGGGGAGCCTTTGGTGTACGGAGAGGCGTGCGAGCAAAGGTTCCGAGGTTGGGTTCTCATCATGGGGAGCGTAGTGATTGAGCTGCGCAAACCTTGAAAGAGAACCGAATAAGGGGTTTTTAGCGTTGCCTATATTGACGCGAAGGACCGCTTGATTCGAGCTAAGCGGCCTTGGCGCCGCATGCGAGGGAAAGCGGAATCTGAGCGGCAAGGTAGGTGACGATAGAAAGCCCGAGAAAGGAAAGTAATGGGAGTCAAACAGTATAAGCCGACGAGCCCCGGCCGACGCTTCCAGACGGTTTCTGATTTCGCTGAGATCACGACCGACAAGCCGGAGAAGTCGCTGCTCGCTCCGAAGCCGAAGAAGGCGGGTCGCAACAACTACGGCCGCGTCACCACCCGTCATCAGGGTGGCGGTAACAAGAATCGTTACCGTATCATCGACTTCAAGCGCAACAAGGACGGCGTGCCCGCCAAGGTCGCTACCATCGAGTACGATCCGAACCGTTCCGCACGCATCGCCCTTCTGCACTACGTTGATGGCGAGAAGCGCTACATCATCCACCCGAAGGGTCTGCGCGTGGGCGATATGGTCATGAGCGGTGCTGAGGCCGACATCAAGCCGGGCAACGCAATGCCGCTGGCCAACATCCCCGTCGGTACGCTGATCCACAACGTTGAGCTGCAGCCCGGTAAGGGCGCTGCGCTCGCTCGTTCCGCAGGCACCAGCATTCAGCTGATGGGCAAGGAAGGCAACTACGCCATCCTTCGTATGCCGTCTTCCGAAATGCGCCGCGTGCTCATCACCTGCCGCGCCACCATCGGCGAGGTCGGCAATGCCGAGCATGCCAACATCAAGATCGGCAAGGCTGGCCGCAACCGTTGGAAGGGCATCCGCCCGAGCGTTCGTGGTACCGTCATGAATCCGGTCGATCACCCGCACGGCGGCGGCGAGGGCAAGAACAAGTCCGCAGGCCGTCATCCGGTTACCCCGTGGGGTATCCCGACCAAGGGTCACCGTACGCGCAACAAGAAGAAGGCTTCGAGCCGTCTCATCATCCGTCGTCGCAAGAAGTAGCCTAAGGAGCAATAGTGAGCAGAAGTTTGAAGAAGGGTCCTTTCGTAGAACCGCGCCTTCTGGGTCGTATCGAGGCTATGAATGCAGCCGGCGAAAAGGACGTCATCAAGACCTGGTCTCGTTCGAGCACCATCTTCCCGGAAATGGTGGGTCACACCATCGCCGTTCACGATGGCCGCAAGCACGTGCCGGTTTACGTTACCGAGTCTATGGTTGGCCACAAGCTGGGCGAGTTTGCCCCGACCCGTACGTTCAAGGGTCATGCAGCCGACAAGAAGAAGCGATAGGATAGGGGTGAAATCATGGAAGTCAAAGCAGTAGCACGCTTCGTTCGCGTTTCTCCCCGTAAGGCACGCGTCGTCGTCGACCAGGTTCGCGGCAAGTCCGTCGAGCAGGCTCGCGAGATCCTCGCCTTCACCAATCGCGCAGTTGCCGAGGACGTCATCAAGGTCCTCAACTCCGCAGTCGCGAATGCAGAGCACAACAATCACCTGCGCGCCGACAATCTGGTCGTCAAGGCCGCTTTCGTTGACGAGGGCCCCACGCTGAAGCGTATTCGCCCCCGCGCAAAGGGTTCCGCTTCGCGTATTCGCAAGCGCACCAGCCACATCACCATCATCGTTGCACCGCGAGAGGAGGCATAGTCCATGGGTCAGAAAGTCAGCCCTACCGGCTTCCGTCTTGGCATCACCGAGGATCATCGTAGCCGCTGGTACGCCGGCAAGGATTACGCCAAGACGCTCGAGAACGACCTTGCAATCCGCAAGTTCCTGGACAAGTATCTCGCCCGTGCTGCCGTCTCCCGCGTGGAGATCGAGCGTGCAGGCGACAAGACCAAGGTCATCATCACCACGGCTCGCCCGGGTCTGGTCATCGGCAAGAAGGGCGCAGAGATCGACACCCTTCGCAAGAAGCTTGAGAAGATCGCTACCGGCACCGTTTCCGTTGAGGTTATCGAGGTCAAGCGCCCCGAGCTCGACGCAGTGCTCGTCGCGCAGTCCATCGCAGAGCAGCTCGAGGGCCGCGTTGCCTTCCGTCGCGCAATGCGCAAGGCTGTTCAGTCCGCTATGAAGTCCGGCGCTAAGGGCATCCGTATCCAGTGCTCCGGTCGTCTGGGCGGCGCTGAGATGAGCCGCCGTGAGTGGTACCGTGAGGGTCTCGTGCCGCTGCACACCCTCCGCGCCAAGATCGACTACGGCTTCGCCACCGCTTCCACCACCATGGGCGCCATCGGCATCCAGGTGTGGGTCTACCACGGTGACGTTCTGCCGGGCCAGAAGGCTCCGCAGCCGGCTCTCGAGGGCAGCTCCCGTCCGAGCCGCCGTCGCAACGATCGCAACGAGAGGGGTGCAAAGTAAATGCTCGTACCTAAGCGCGTAAAGCACCGCAAGGTGCAGCGTGGTTCCATGAAGGGCAAGGCCAAGGGCGGCACCCGTCTGAACCACGGTTCCTATGGTATCCAGGCTCTCGAGCCCCATTGGATCACCAACCGTCAGATCGAGGCAGCTCGTATCGCTATGACCCGCCACATGAAGCGTGGTGGTAAGGTCTGGATCACGATCTTCCCCGACAAGCCGATCACCTCGAAGCCCGCTGAGACCCGCATGGGTTCCGGTAAGGGCAGCCCCGAGGGTTGGGTAGCAGTTGTCAAGCCCGGTCGTATCATGTTCGAGATCGACGGCGTTGACGACGAGACCGCACGCGAGGCTCTCCGTCTTGCCATCAACAAGCTGCCCATCAAGTGCAAGATTGTCACCCGTGAGATGGAAGGGCAGGAATAAATGAAAGCAGCAGAGATTCGTGAGCTTTCTGCCGAGGACCTGCAGGTCAAGCTGAAGGAGGCGCGTGAGGAGCTGTTCAACCTGCGTTTCCAGATGGCAACCAGCCAGCTTGACAACACCGCTCGTGTCAAGCAGGTCAAGAAAGACATTGCGCGCATCCAGACCGAGATGCGTGCTCGTGAGTTGAGCGCGTAGCTGAGGGAGGATGGAGAAAATGACTGAAGAGCGTAATCTTCGTAAGGTTCGCCAGGGCATCGTTGTCAGCTCTGTCAACGACAAGACCATTGTCGTTGCCGTCAAGGAGCGCAAGCCGCATCCGGTTTACGGCAAGATGATGACCACCACCAAGAAGTTCCATGCTCATGATGAGAACAATGAGTGCGGCCTCGGCGATACCGTCCGTATCATGGAGACCCGCCCGCTGTCCAAGATGAAGCGTTGGCGTCTTGTTGAGATCGTAGAGAAGGCCAAATAATCGGCTCACACCGATTACCTAGAGGAAAGTTAGGTAAAGCATATGATTCAGATGCAAACCATGCTCGCG
>JAFXIM010000191.1 GCA_017533165.1 Eggerthellaceae bacterium | reverse complement strand
CTCGCAAATGGACCTGAGACCACGCGCACCCGTACCGTGCTCGACAGCTTCGTGCGCTATGGCGCGCAGAGCCTCATCGGTGAAACTCAGCTCGGCGTCCTCAAACTCAAACATCTTACGGTACTGCTTCACGAGAGCGTTCTTCGGTTCGGTAAGAATGCGTACCAGGTCGTCTTCGGAAAGCTCAGCCAAAGAGGTAATGACCGGGATACGGCCAACAAACTCGGGGATCATGCCGAACTTGTTCAGGTCCTCAGGCAGAACCTGCGCAAGAAGCTCGGCTTCCGCCTGCTTTTTGCTTTCGGGCAGCTCGGCGGCAAACCCGAGAGAGGTCTTTCCTACGCGCTGCGCGATGATGTCAGCCAATCCGACAAAGGCGCCGCCCAAGATGAATAGGATATTGGTGGTGTCGATGTGGATGAGCTCCTGCTGGGGATGTTTGCGGCCTCCCTGAGGAGGAACGCTTGCCTCAGTGCCCTCGACGATCTTGAGCAAAGCCTGTTGCACTCCCTCGCCCGAAACATCGCGCGTAATGGAAAGGTTCTCGGCCTTGCGGGCGATCTTGTCGATTTCATCGATATAAATAATGCCAATTTCTGCAGCGGGGATGTCGAAATCAGCTGCCGTAATGAGCTTTAGCAGTATGTTTTCAACGTCTTCGCCAACATAGCCCGCTTCGGTGAGCGTAGTGGCATCAGCGATGGCGAAGGGAACCTGGAGCGTTCTTGCAAGCGTTTGAGCAAGAAGGGTCTTGCCAGAGCCCGTCGGGCCAAGGAGCATGATGTTGCTTTTTGCCAATTCGACATCGCCCTCTTCCGCCTCAGCGCCCATCTGGATGCGCTTGTAGTGGTTATAGACGGCTACGGAGAGGGCGCGCTTGGCAGCTTCCTGACCAACCACGTGCTCGGAAAGGCGGGCATAAAGCTCATGCGGAGTGGGTAGATTGTCGAGCACATCGCAGGGATCAAACTCGTCCTCAACTGGAATAGGTTCGCTTTCCCAACAGTTCGGGCAGGACCCCGAATGCTCAGACACTCGGGATCTCGAAGGCGAAACCTCAGCTTGACCGGGGGCAAAACCGGGATCGCGCATGAGGGCGTCAGCGCAAACGGAGATGCACTCGTCGCAAATGCACACCCCATTCGGACCAGAAATCATCGCATGCACCATATGGGGCGGTTTGCCGCAGAATGTGCAGAAGATGTCCTCGTCGCTGCCGTTATAGCCTCTTTGGGTCATATGTATCTACGCTTTCTTCGTCGTAAATTCTCACAAAGGGGCCGGCACCTGCCAGCCCCAAGTTAAAGCATGTTTTTGCGGTAAGACTACTTCTCGCCCGGCTTAGCACCATGACGGTAGATGATCTCATCGACCAGACCGTACTCCTTGGCCTGCTCCGCGGTCATGTAGTTGTCACGCTCGGTGTCAGCCTGGATCTTTTCAACATCCTGGCCCGTGTTCTCAGCAAGAATCTTGTTCAAGCGCTGACGAGTCTTGAGCATGAAGTCAGCCACGATGGCGATTTCGGTTTGCTGGCCCTTAGCACCGCCAAGGGGCTGATGGATAAGCACCATGGAATTGGGCAGACAGAAACGCTTACCCTTGGCGCCAGAAGAAAGCAGGACGGCTGCCATGGAGGCGCATTCGCCAATGCAGATAGTGGAAACATCGCACTTGATGAAATTCATGGTGTCAAGGATGCCAAGACCAGCAGTCACAGAACCACCCGGAGAGTTGATGTACAGGGAGATATCCTTATCGGGGTCAACGCTCTCGAGGTGAAGAAGCTGGGCAACGACCGAATTGGCAACATGGTCGTCAATCTGCTCCCCAAGGAAGATGATGCGGTCATTCAGCAGGCGGGAATAGATGTCGTAGCTGCGCTCACCACGCGGGGACTGCTCGACAACGTAAGGAATAAGGGCATTGCTCACACGATCGCTGCTCATATTTGCCTCTCTTTCTTCGATGCAACGGACGTCCGCCGTCACAAATACGCATTAGTTCATATGACATATTGAAGCAGACCGCCCATTTCGGCAAGATCAGCTATAAAAGTCGCATATCAAGAAAGGCCGTCTGAGGTCATTCGACCACCTCAAACGGCCTTTTCCAACTATGGAGTTACCTTCGTTGCGCGTATCTGCAACAAAGGCACGCGGCTTGCGTCAAAGGCAGCTTACGCCTGCGCAGCAAAGTCAACGCGGGTGACAACAGCCTTGTCAAGGACATCATCCATTGCCTTGGAACGAACAATGCCCTCACGGATGAGGTGGAGACGACCAGACTTGCGCCACTCCTCCTCAACTGCCTTGGGATCATCGAGACCGG
>JAFXIM010000190.1 GCA_017533165.1 Eggerthellaceae bacterium | reverse complement strand
TGCCCTTCATGAGTACTTTCTCAGCCATGCTTACCTCCAAACCGTGATAGCGACATCGGGGCACATGGTTGCGCAGTTAGCACACCCTGTGCACTTGGCCTGGTCAATGCAGTGAGCGGGATGGTAACCCTTCGGCGTGATGCGTTCGGGGTCGAGCTCGATGATATGACGCGGACAAGCATCAACGCAAAGGCCGCAACCCTTGCAGAAGACCTCGTCAACGGCGATTCTTGCCATGAAGCACCTCTCTCAAAACCAATTACCTAATATGAATACGCGACTCATGCCGCGTAGCGAACAATGAACCCGCTACTCCCACGGGGAGCGAACGAGCATCCTAACAGGATAGCGTTTTTCATCCGCAAATGATGCCTTCAACTGCTTCATCTCTTGCGGATGAAGCCAAATAGGCCGCGTTGTACACACCACGTCAAGTCCGATAAGCTGTGCGACCTCGATGGCGAAGGATTCGCCTTCATGGATATGGCCCCAGCCGGTTTCCGATTTCATATGAGCATTGCTCACGATGCCGGTAGCCGTTAAACCAGAGCGAAGCTCGATTTCACGAAGGACCGACAGGGCTTCCTGCGGCCGCTGGGTCAGGTTGCGAAAACGATTCACGACGTAAAGCAAGTCATACGAACCAGCAGAGATGTCATGCGAGAAACGAGCGAGCGCGGTTGCGCCAGCATCATCACCTCCAACATCTACGATGAGCTTGCGCTTAGCGCTCCCCTGTCGCTCGTCATGGTAGGCACGATTGATGGCGGGAATGATAGCTCCAGTTAGAGAGGGGACATCAAGATTCGACCCTGCCGCAGCAAAGACCGGGGCAACCAGCTCTATACCATGCTCTTCAAGAAGACAGCGATATTCGCTTGACCGGAAGTAGGGATTAACGATATCGAGGTCGATCAAAGTAGTCTCATAGCCGTCGAGCGAGGCATCGACGGCTATGTTCAAAGCGAAATTAGTTTTTCCGACCCCGTAATGTCCGCAAACAACCGTAACGGCTTTAAGTGGAAAAGGAAGAGGCATTAGGCCTGACCTTCCTTTGCCTGCGCAGCCTTCTCGTCCGCCTGCCTAATAGCAACACGTCGGATCTTCCCGTTGACGGTTCGAGGCAGTTCGCTCACGTATTCGATGATGCGCGGGAACTTGTAAGGTGCCGTCTGGTTCTTAACCCACTTCTGGAGCTCACGAGTGAGATCATCCGAGGGTTTGTAGCCATCGCTCAAAACAACGGTAGCCTTTACCGCCTTACCGCGAACGGGATCCGGCACACCCGTAACCGCGACCTCGCGTACGGCATCATGCTCAAGCATAACGCTTTCGATCTCAAAGGGGCCGATACGGTAGCCGCTTGACTTGATGACGTCATCGTTGCGTCCGACGTACCAGAGGAAACCGTCTTCGTCTCGCCATGCGGTATCACCGGTGTGATACCAGCCATCATGCATGGCTTCAACGGTCTTTTCGGGATTGCGGAAGTACTCCATCATGATGCCGGCAGGACGCGGGTTGCAGGCGATGCAGATCTCACCAGTTTCACCGTTGTTGCAACGCGTGCCGTCCTCACGAAGAATCTCAACCTTGAAAGCCGGAGAAGGCTTGCCCATAGACCCAGGCCGCGGAGTGGAATTAGTGAGGTTGGCGATGGTGAGCGGCGTTTCGGTTTGCCCAAAGCCCTCAAAGATCGTAATCCCCGTATGCTCCTTCCAGAAATCAAAGAGATCGGGGTTGAGAGCCTCACCTGCCGTCGTGCAATACTCAAGCGAACTCAGGTCAAAAGAGTCAATATCGGTCTGCATCATAAGGCGATACATAGTCGGCGGGCAGCACAGGGTGGTGATTCCATACTTACCGATCATGCCAAGGATCTCCTTGGGCTGATATCGGTCGAAGTCGTAGGTGAAGACACACGCCTCCATCATCCACTGACCGTAGTATTTACCCCAAACCGCCTTACCCCAACCGGTATCAGCAATGGTGAAGTGAACGCCATCGGGACGCACGTTGTGCCAATGCTTAGCGGTAACGAGATGTGCAACAGCATAGAGCGAATCATGCAGAACCATCTTGGGATTGCCCGAGGTTCCAGAGCTGAAGTACATGAGCATGGGTTCTAAAGCGAGAGTGTCACGACGCTCAAAGACCTCAGATGCGGCGCTCACGCCTGCGTTGAAGTCCACCCAGCCTTCACGGCTGATAGTCGAAAGGCAGATTCCCTGTTCACCCGAAAGCGCAGAGCCGAGCAACTCACCTTCCGAGATTTGGAAAGTGCCGTCCTCGTTTTGAGGTGTAAGACCTGCACCGGGTGAGTTCACCAAGATCAAACTCTCAACGCTCGGGCACTGTGAAACCACGTTGTCCACAACATCAGCAATGTAGCCAGCAGCAGTGCAAATGACTGATTTGATAGAGGCTCCGTTTAGTCGATACTCGAGATCATGCTCCTTAAGCATGAAGGTGGCAGGCACCATGATGGCGCCAAGCTTTGCAAGCGCTGTTGCCACAAACCAGAACTGATAGTGCCTGCGAAGAATTACAAGGACGTAGTCACCTTTGCCAATACCCTGATCAGAAAGGAAGTTGGCGGTTTTGTCAGACCACTTCTTCATGTCGGCGAAGGTGAAGACATGCTCCTCCCCTTCTGGATTGCACCAGATCATGGCGCGGCGGTCTGGATCGTTCTCGGCGATATCGTCAACTACGTCATAGCCAAAATTGAAGTTCTCTGGTGCTACGACCTTGAAGTCTACGAGCTGCTTCTTGTCGTTGTATTCTTCCTCAACAAATCGAAGGTTGATGTTTCTCATAACTAGATATCTCTTTCGTGATTTAGACGGCAGAAACCAGCCGCCTCAGGAGCGGATCGAAGCTTTTCGAAGGCGCAAACGAAAGCGCGGACTCACCGCGAACTCGATTGCGCCTAGATAATCTTCTCCTCCGGATCACGAAGTACAACGGCGAGAAACTTGCACTCTTCACCGCCAATGGCGATCATGCCATGGCCGCGACCAGAGTCATACATGACAAGATCCCCGGCCTCGAGTTCCTCAACATGGCCTTCATAGGCAAAGCGAAGCTTGCCGGAGATGACGAAGTCAAGCTCCTGGCCCTTATGCGAGGACAGGTGAATGGGCGCATCCTGCTCTTCGGGAAGATAGGGTGCGGTAACGAGGAAGGGCTCCGCAAGCTTGTTGCGGAAATGAGGTGCCTTATGCAGGTACTCGAAACCCGCGCGGCGCTTGATGGACAAACCGTCTTTCGCTCTTGTCAGGGAATACCCGGTAAGGTGAGGGTTTTCACCCGTCAGAAGCTCGATAACGTCGACCCCGAAGCGATTGGCGCAACGATAGAGGAAGGTAAACGAGAGATCGTTGTCACCCGACTCCTGTGCAGCATATGCGGCAACGCTTAAGCCGGTGGCCTCGGCCATTTCCTGCATGGTGAGGTCAAGGTCTTCACGCAGCGCACGAATTCTACCTGCCACCTCTTTGATATTCGGCTCCATGAATGACTACCTCCTTTTCTTTAAAGTGCGCAGCCGCACGAACGGCTGCTAGGCTGGATGTTTTCCCGACACGACCACAATTGGAAACGTTATCGAGGAATGAAGCAGATTGTATAAGAAAGACCGAAAACGAACTCGGTCTTTAACAGCTAATTAATTCAACTTGATCATTTTCACGGCGAAGTGCGCATCGCTTCCTCGAGAGGTCAAATTACTGGCAAAACTCGATCTACCGCCAATGGGAACAAGCCGGAAGCTTTGCCCTTCAGCACATCGAAGGAAGGCCTTTACCACCTCGACGTCTTCCTCGTCGGTGATGGTACAGGTAGCGTAAGCAAGCGTACCACCGACGTTCACATGGCTTGCAGCAGATTTGAGCATGTTTAAACCAAGGGAGGCGTACTCCTTGATGGTCTCGGGTTTGAGGCGCCACCTGATTTCAGGGTGCCGGCGCAAGGTGCCCAGGCCCGTGCACGGCGCGTCTATGAAGATAAGATCGAAACTCTCATCACCCAAAACCTCGTCAAGCTTCGTTGCATCACCGGTAAGGGCCTCGGAGACGTGTACGCCATAGCGCTCCGCGCGTTCTTCAAGAAGCTTGGTTTTAAACCTGTGGTTATCAAGCGTGAGATAGCGTTGGATCTGTGAGCCCCATCTGCGTTGAGCGTTGGACTGCAATAGAATGGTTTTCGTACCACGACCTGCACCAATCTCCAAAACAGATCGCGGGGCAGCTTGCCCTTGATCAGGAAGAACGAGGCTCGCTACCGCCTGAGACGCTGCGTCGGAAACAAGCATATCTCCCCTATTGAGCATTCGGGCGACACGTCCGTCAACCAAAACGGAACCGCTATTGAGCAGGTAGCAGCCTTCGACCTGCAAGCCGCCCGCTCCGGCAGCTTGAGGCTGTGCTTTTGCGTCTTCGAGCACGGCAAGAACGGAATCATCGGAAGTCTTTAGGGAGTTGACGGCAACGAACACCGGAGCAGGCTCGTTCGAAGCCATGAAGTATTCATGCGCCGCCTGGGGACCGAGAATTCTCATAACCATCTCCACGAGCCAGGCGGGGAAAGCAACCAGGCGTGAATAGGCGGCCAGGTCAGACCTCGGATCTCCAAAAGGAAAGCTCTCCTTGGCCTTTACAACCTTGCGAAGAACGGAATTGGCCAGTCCCGACGCCTTTGGAGCGACGCTTCGCACCAGTTCGACACCTTGATCGACTGCTGCGTGAGGACTTTTGTCCAAATAGATGATTTCGTAGGTGCTGATCTGAAGAGCATCGCGCACGTCGTCTTTGACATCTTTTGGTGAGTTCATGCATCGGTTGAGAACATCGTCAAGAGCGCCGCGAGAGCTGACTACGCCCAGAACAAGCAGCGTGGCGAAAGCACGGTCTTCCCTGCTCATAGAGGAATTGTCGATATGCTTGGAGATGACTTCCTGCGCAAAGGCGTCACGCTCACGTGAAATACGAACCACTTCCAAGGCCGCCAGGCGAGCAGGAGAAGCGCCTGCGCTCCTTCTGGCACCTTGACGTCTAGACCCGGCGCTACACATGCAAGCTCACCGCACTCCATAGTGCGCCCTCACGAAGAGCTTGCGCGCCTGCGGCAAAGGCCTTTGCGTCCATGTCCTTCTTTCCGTCAGGCTTGAGCGCCAAAAGCTCCAAAACGCCATCAGCACAGGCTATAAAGAGCCGCTTACCCGCAAACAGGGCCTCTCCGGAGGACAAGCCCTCGAGTCGGGACGCAATCGCTTCATCGAGTTCGGGAACGCACGCGCTGAGCACTGTGACGTGCTTTCCGGCGAGAACGCAGCGTGAGGGATGAGCGAGGCTTGATGCCTGCACCCTGCGAGCATTAACGACAACCGTCTGCGATGGGTCAAGGTTAAGCTCGCCCTTTTCGATCTTTGCGGCATGGGTGACATAAGCCTCATCCTGCTCCACCCATTCAGCCTCACCGGCCGACACGTGAACCAGTGCGGTCAGAAGCGCCCGAGCTCCAAGATTGGCGAGCTCGTCGGTTAAAAGCTCAGAGGACTTTTCAGCCACGTCGGTAGCGCGGCATACGCAGTATGCACCTGTGTCAAGCCCCTCTTCCATGCGCATGATGCAAACTCCTGCTTGCTCATCACCAGCAAGAATGGCTCGTTCGATCGGAGCAGCGCCACGCCAGCGTGGCAAGAGGGATGCATGAACGTTAAGGCATCCGAAATGGGGCATATCAAGCACGGCCTTCGGAAGAATCATGCCGTACGCAGCAACGCAAATTAGTTCGGCCTGATAAGACGCAAGGACCGCCTGCTCTTGCTCATCACGAAGCGACTTCGGAGTATGCACGGGTATGCTCTGTCGGAGAGCAACTTCCTTTACTGGAGACGCTAGCAAAGCCTTGCCGCGCCCTCGCACCGCATCGGGGCGCGTGTAAACTGCCACTACCTCATGATGCTGCACGAGCTCCTCGAGAATGGTAGCCGCAAAGTCCG